>CAIWKU010000177.1 GCA_903913355.1 uncultured Bacteroidota bacterium
AGGGCAGTAACCATTGACCCGGGTATGCTGGTATACCTGAATGGCCAGTATAATACCGTTAGTGCCCCGGATGAAAATTATGGAAGAGAATTACAAGAACTATTTTGTTGCGGTAAAAGCCCGGATTCTCAATACACAGAAGATGATGTAAAAGCGGCTGCAAAAGTACTTACCGGATGGAAGAATAATTATACAACATTGAGTTCATCCTTTGATCCTAACCGGCACGACAAAACAAATAAACAATTTTCAGCCTTCTACTCGAATACAGTCATTACCGGTAAAACCGGTGCTACCGGAGGAGATCAGGAGTTGGACGATCTGATGAATATGATTTTTGCTACGCAGGAAGTGGCAAAATATATCTGTCGTTGTATTTATCGATGGTTTGTTTATTATGATATTGATAGTACGGTTGAAGCAAATATCATTTCTCCATTGGCGGATATTTTTCGGAGTAATAATTATGAGATAAAACCAGTAGTAAGCACTTTATTAAAAAGCGAACATTTTTTTGATGCTCTTGCCAGGGGATGTCAGATCAAAAGCCCGGTTGACCTGGTGGTAGGCATGTGCAGGGAGTTCAATATGGTATTTGCACCTGCAACGGATTATATAACCAATTATGGCCTGTATAATTATCTGGTTAGCTGGGTGGCGAATATGCAACAGAATATTGGAGACCCACCTGATGTAAGCGGGTGGAAAGCCTATTACCAGGCTCCTCAGTTTTATGAAATATGGATAAACAGCGATACCCTTCCAAAAAGAAACCAGTTGACAGATACTTTGGTAGTGAGTGGGTATACGTTTAACGGCACAAAAATGCTGGTGAATGGACCAGAATTCGCAAAGACATTGTCAAACCCCTCAGACCCTAATCAATTGATCACTGATTTGGTAAATAATATGTTCATGATAGAGATATCAGATACATCGAAAGCAAAATTGAAACAGGACATTCTATTGGGTGGGCAAACCACAGACTATTACTGGACAGATGCCTGGAATGTATTTATTGCAAATCCGGGAAACACAGCCAATACAACAACCATTCAAAACCGATTGCGGGATCTGATCAAATACCTGATGGATCTTGCTGAATACCAGTTGGCATAATTAAGTATTACAAACATGAAACGAAGAGATTTTTTACGAAATGCAATTCCGGCAGGCGTTATGCTTCCTTCTTTGGTGGGAGGTTTCACTTTTCGTGCATTGGGTGCAGATTCTGCAATCATGCGATCATTGTTATTGCCTGTTACGGAAACAGATCATGTGTTTGTAATTATACAATTGAATGGGGGTAATGATGGGTTGAATATGGTTGTGCCTATTGAGAATTTTTCCAGTTATGTAAATGCCCGATCGAATATTTATATTCCTGAAAATAAATTATTAGCATTGAATGGAAAAGTAGGACTTCATCCGGCTATGAGTGGATTGCATAGTATGTATTCGGATGGGCTATTGAAAGTAGTACAATCTGTGGGTTATCCCCAACCCAGTTTTTCGCATTTCAGGGCAACAGATATCTGGATGAGTGCGAGTGATAGTGAAACAGTTATCAATAGTGGATGGGCGGGGAGGTATCTGAATTACGAATATCCCAATTTCCCGAATGGATATCCCAATAGTACAATGACCGATCCATTGGCAATACAAATCGGTTCCTCAACTTCTTTAACATTGCAGGGCCCTGCTATTAATATGGGAATGAGTATAAGCAGTACCAGTAATTTTTATAATCTCCTGAATGGTGTTCAGGATCCCGCCCCAGATACGCCGGCAGGAAAGGAATTGAGCTTTATCAGGTTAGTAGCACAGCAAACACAGCAATACGCAACTGTTATCAAAGCTGCCGCGGGTAAAGTACCCCAACAATTGAGTTACCCGAGTAATAACTCATTAGCCGATCAATTAAAAATTGTTGCCCGTTTAATACAGGGTGGATTGAAGACCAGGGTATATATGGTAAATTATGGGAGTTTTGATACGCATTCAGTACAGGTAAACAGTAATGATGCCACCACCGGAACCCATGCAAATCTTTTGAAGAATGTAAGCGATGCCATTAAAGCTTTTCAGGACGATTTGAAATTCCTTGGCGCAGACGATAGGGTAGTAGGTATGACATTTTCTGAATTTGGAAGACGAATTAAAAGTAATGGAAGCACAGGTACTGATCACGGATCAGCCGCACCACTTTTTGTGTTTGGAAAAAATGTATTGGGAGGTGTATTGGGAGATACCCCAATTATTCCTGCCAGTGCTACCGTGAACGATAATGTACCTTTTCAATATGACTTTAGAAGTGTGTATTCAACCATACTGGCAAATTGGTTATGTGTGAATGATCAGGACCTGGAGCAGATAATGCTTAAGAATTTTCAGCTTTTGCCGATAATGAATGCAACTGCCTGTAAAAAACCCGTTAATCTTTCTGGTGAGCAACTGGTCAGTAATTACCCCAATCCTTTCACTACTTCAACCATTATCACTTTCAAAACAAATGGGGGACATACACTTATCCAGGTCCTTGATACAACTGGAAAACTCATCTCTACCCCGATTGACCAGGAAAATGTGTCTGGAACATATACAGTTGTATTTGAAGGGGGCTCTTTACCTCCCGGAGTATATTATGTGCGGTTACAAAATCTGAGTACGCAGCAGGTAAGACCGATGTTGAAAGTCCGATAGATATACCCGTTTCGTCTTTCAAAACAGAATAGTAAGACAGACGCATTGCATTTATGTCACTACCCTTAAAAAATACCCAAATATTTTCAGCGGTTCTGTTCTTGTAGCAAAATCCCCTATGTTTGCAACATTGTAACAAAATACCCCTGGCAATATCTTCTACCATACGAAGTTTTCTGGCCGGTTTTTTACTGGTTATTTTTGCGATAGGTATTACACCTAAGCGAACACTCCACAATATTGTAGCAAACCATACCGATGGGAAAGCCGGTACAATTAATCTTCAGTTATCGGGAGAGCAGTTGAGTACTTCATCGTTTAACTGCCAATGTGATAACCTGATCGTTGAATCCCCTTTTGTTGCAGAAACATATCAATACAATATTCCCTTTCATTATACATTTGCAGCGTTTACGGCCAAGCAGGTTTCTGGCCATTACTCGTCTGATCGATTCAGCTTTTGTCTTCGCGGCCCGCCTGCCTGTTGATTCTTTATACAACAATCAACCCAAAATTATTTATGATAAAGGAATGATGTAAGATCATGATTCCATTTAATCAGATATTCATGAAATTATTTTTTACCCCAAAGGCTGTATTTTTTTTACCGGCTCTCTGCTTCTTCTTGCACTCGGTTTCCCATGCAGCGGGGAGATCTTTTTTTGATAATACGGCTTCATTAAGCGGAATCATAACAGATGCGCATACCAAAAAACCCTTATCCGGTGCCAGTGTGTTGATACCCGATCTGAAATTGGGTGTGGCTACTGATGCAGAAGGAAAATATGAATTTAAAAATTTACCAACAGGATCTTTTCTGATTGAAATTAAGTTTGAAGGTTTTAAAAGCATTACTAAGACTATCTCACTAAACGGAGTAACCAAAGAAAATTTTCAGTTAGAAGAAAGCGCTACCGAGATCAATGAAGTGGTGGTAACCGGCAGTTCGAAAGCAACACAGATCAAACGAAATCCGGTACCGATTGTATCGGTTAATCACGATTACCTGGTTACTAATCTCAGTACGAATGCAATTGATGGTATTGCAAAGATACCCGGTGTACGTGCCGTAACTACGGGGCCAAATGTTTCTAAGCCGGTGATTCGTGGTTTGGGTAATAACAGGATACTTACCTTATATGACGGAGTTAGACAGGAAGGACAACAATGGGGAGATGAACATGGGATTGAGGTAGACCAATATGCGGTAGACAGGATTGAGATTATTAAAGGCCCAGCCAGTTTAACCTATGGCTCAGATGCGTTGGCAGGTGTAGTAAACCTGATTCCGGCTCAACCCGCGCCTGAAGGGAAAATGATCGGTAATATCACAACCGATTACCAGACCAACAATAAATACTTTGGTGGAACCGCTATGTTAGGAGCCACAAAGAATGGAGTAGAATGGATGGGTAGGATTTCGCATAAACAGGCTACGAATTATCAGGATAAATATGATGGAAGGGTTTTTGGAACAGCGTTTAATGAAACTGATCTGAATGCCTCCGTAGGTATACATAGAAAATGGGGATACTCGCATCTTAGCGTTGTATTATACGATGACAAACAGGAAATACCCGATGGTAGCAGGGATAGTGCAAGTAGACGGTTCACCCGACAAATCTCAGAAGCAGATACACTTCGGCAAATCGTATCAGATGCGGACCTGAATAGTTATACTATAGAAAAACTTCACCAAAGGGTGCAACACTACCGGGCATTTTTGAGTAATAATATTATGCTGGGTGGTGGCAGGTTAGATTTGAATCTGGGATTTCAGGAAAGTGTGCGAAGAGAATTCAGTCACCCGGTATTATTTACGATTCCCGGATTATATCTTCAGCTGAATTCCTATACATATGATATCAAATATCATTTGCCGGAGAATAATAACCTGAATGTGAGTGTGGGTTTGAATGGAATGTACCAGACCAATACCGTTACCAATGGAACAGAATTCATTATCCCTTCCTATAAACAATTTGATGTAGGCGGATTTGTACTGGTAAAGAAAAGTGTTGGAAAGCTGGATATAGCAGGAGGATTACGGTATGATATCCGTTCTTTTAATAATGACGCATTATATACCATTGCCAATCCGGTTACCGGGTTTGATATGCCGGTGACTGCATCCACAGCCGGGGCAAAAAATCCTTTTTCAGATTACAGCAAAACATTTTCTGGAATCTCGGGTAGTTTGGGAGGAACCTATAATTTTTCAGATGCTTTTTCAATAAAAGCGAATATTGCACGAGGGTTCCGGTCACCTAATATTTCTGAAATATCTGCTAATGGTGTTCACCCCGGAACAAATATTTATCAAATCGGAAATGATAATTTCAAACCGGAATTCAGTTTGCAGGAAGATCTTGGATTTGTTTACTCTTCCAAGTATGCGGTATTTCAGTTGAATCTTTTCAATAATTTCATTAGCAACTATATTTATAACCAAAAACTGGTTGGCGTAGATGGCAAGGATTCTGTGATAGTTCCCGGCAACCAGACATTCAAATTTCAGGCAAGCAGGGCCAATTTATATGGGGCAGAATTTAATATTGACCTGCACCCGTTTAAAATTTTGCATTTTGAAAACAGCTTTTCTTTACTTTATGCAGATAATAAAGGAAATAGTAATGTGAAAGTATCTGACTCTGAAAAATACCTGCCACTCATTCCTCCGGCGCATGGAACTTCTGAATTGAGATTGGATGTTGATTGGAAATCTGCAGGCATTAAACATGCTTTTGCCAAAATACAGGTTGAATATTATGCAACCCAAAACCGGATTTTTTCTGCTTATGGTACCGAGACTGCAACACCCGGCTATACGCTGTTTAATGCAGGAGTAGGTGGTGGTATAACCAACCGAAAAGGAGCTATTTTCATGAATATATATATCATGGGTAATAACCTGTTTAATGTGGCTTACCAGGATCATCTCAACCGATTAAAATATTTTGAAGAATATCCCGGCAACTTTACAGGACATAATGGTATTTATAATATGGGAAGAAATATCAGTTTTAAAATCAGCTTTCCCATCAATGCCTCTCTCATTAAAACATCCTGATAGCAGCTTGTTAAGAAATTGAAAGCATACAAAAGCCGCTGGTTTTTATCAGCGGCTTTTGTATGCTTTCCTAAAATTGAACAATATGCGAGCTGATTATTTTAATACAGGTAATACCAGTTTCGATTCATTATAAAACACTTTAATGGTTGACTTTTGAAAATCTGATTCACTGGCTTGATAGATATTGGTAAATTTTTGCGGGTTTCTGTCAACCAATGGAAACCAACTGCTTTGAATCTGCACCATTACCCTGTGTCCCTTTTTAAAAGTATGGGCCACATCTGGTAATGTATATTTTACCTGGGTAGGTTTGCCTGGTACAAATGGCTCGGGATTTTCAAAACTGTTGCGGAATTTGCCACGCATTACTTCGGCGCGAACCAGCATCTGGTAATTATTCATTACATAGGTATTGGCTGGCGTATATTGAAAATCATCTGGAAATACATCTATCAGTTTTACTACAAAATCTGCATCTGTTGTAGAGATACTTACTTTCAGATCTGCTACCAAAGGTCCGCCGAGTGTTAGGTCCTCAGTTAATATACCAGTTTGAAATACCAGTACATCCGTTCTTCTGGCTGCAAATCTCTGATCATCGGTCATATATTCCCGCGTTCTTCCGGTAGGAACTGCTTCAGTATAAGGAACAGGTTTGGACGGATCACTTACGTATTCTGCATACGAAACTGATTTCTCTGTAACCGGGTCAAAAGAGAGGGCTCCATTTTTCTGCAGGAAAATATTAGTGGGCTTCATATTATCTGCCGGCCATTTGGGTAATTGGTGCCATTTATTTTCACCGGTAAAAAAAATATTCGCTTCACTGATCTTATCAACTGATCCTTTTCCTTTCAGGTAATAGTTAAAAAACGGCACTTCAATATTTTGACCATACCATTCACTCGTATTACTTTCAAATTGAACATTACCCAAATGGGTTCCGTCTCCACTGGCCCATTGACCGTGATACCATGGACCCATTACCAGTTTATTATTGTTTTTCGCTTTGGCTTCTATGGATTTGTAAACATTCCATGCGCCAAAACAATCTTCTGCATCAAATAAACCACCCACCAGCAGGGTAGCAATATCCGGAGAAATATTGTCTACAAAATTTCTGGGATTTCTTGCCTGCCACCAGGCATCATAATTGGGATGCTCGTATAAATCCTTCCAGAATGCAACACTATCACCCATCAGTTTGGCAAGATTGGGTAATGTGGCGGTTCTTAGATAAAATTCATAAGTATCATGCGTGGGAAAAGTAAATCCTTTGGGTCCAATGGTAGTTGGTGCGGGCCTTGGTTTACCAAATCCGCTGTAAAAAGGGAATGCATCCATCACCATAAATGCCCCGTTATGATGAAAATCATCTCCAATAAACCAATCGGTTACGGGTGCCTGCGGACTCACTGCTTTGAGTGCAGGATGATTGGATAAAGCAGCCATGGTAGAATAAAACCCAGGGTAAGAAATACCAAATACACCCACATTGCCATTGTTGTTCTCAATATTTTTTACCAACCAGTCGATGGTATCATACGTATCACTTGCTTCATCCGTTTCTGTTCCTTTTTTATCTTTTATATAGGGACGAACATCTACAAAATTGCCTTCACTCATCCATCTGCCTCTTACATCCTGTGCAATCATGATATAGCCTTCTTTGAGGTATTCTTTATAGTGACCTCTTGCGGCAAAATTCTTAAAATTGGTTTCTCCATAAGGCGCACAGGAATAAGGTGTGCGTGTTAAGAGAAAAGGGTGTTTTTCTGTTTTGTCTTTGGGGATATAGAGGGAAGTGAACAGCTTTACTCCATCGCGCATGGGTATATATAATTCTTTCTTGATGTAATTCGCTGCCAGCCAACCTGCATCATAGGTTTGGGAAAAACACAGAATTGGGCATAATAAAATAAGGAATACTAGTTTTCTCATGGTTACAGTTTTTAACGATTATCGATATTAATAAAAACCCTTCAACAATTGGAAAGAAAATCGAATAGAATTAGGAAGTACTCACCGAAAATTCAATTTGCAACAATATTGCAAAAAACAAGATTGTATTTCAAAGTGGATAATAGCTGATATAGATGCTGTTATCAGCTTCTTTTGTAAATTGCTATATGGATATTTCAATTAATACTCCCGCCTTGTTGTTTCCGGCTATCAGCCTGGTGATGCTTGCCTATACCAATCGATTTCTGGCTTTGTCTAGCCGGGTTCGAAGCTTACATGATAAATACCAGAATCATGAGCAAAAACATATCATTCACGGTCAGATTAAAAACCTTCGGTATCGGTTAAAACTGATCAAGAATATGCAGGCACTGGGTGTGATTACTTTTTTAAGCTGTATCCTTTGTATGTTTTTTATATATCAGCAATACACTTTAGCGGCAAATATTGTTTTTGCATTTAGCCTAATCTCGTTCTCGGCTTCATTGGCTTTATCTCTTCTTGAAATACAACTTAGTACAAAAGCACTTGAGTTAGAATTAAGTGATATGGAAGGGTTGGAAGACCCTTCAGTTATAGAATATTTTAAAAGAAAGTTTGAGAAAGACTAGTCCTAGTTTAATACTGCCGACATCATCTTTCTTTCTCCAATTTGTTGCCTCCACATGGCATAATACAACCCTTTTTCTACAAGCAGTTCATGATGGTTGCCGGTTTCTACTACCTGGCCTTTTTCAAGTACATAGATTCTGTCTGCGTGCATGATGGTACTGAGTCGGTGTGCAATCATAACAGTGATCTGTTGTTTCTGACTGGAAATATTTTTGATGGTATTGGTAATCTCTTCTTCCGTAATACTATCCAGTGCTGAAGTGGCTTCGTCAAATATGAGTAAATGAGGATTTCTGATCAGTGCTCTTGCAATGGACAATCTTTGCTTTTCTCCGCCACTCAGTTTTAATCCGCCTTCACCAATCATAGTATCAATACCTTTTTCTGCTCTTGATAAGAGCGTATCGCAACTGGCTTTATGTAATGCATTGAATAGATCTTTTTCTGTAGCATCCGGGTATACAAATAATAGGTTCTCACGAATGGTACCCGCAAAAAGTTGTGTATCCTGTGTTACAAATCCGATCTGGCTCCGCAATTCATCAAATACAATGTCGTTACTATTGATATTATTATATAGAATATTCCCTTCCTGTGAATGATATAAGCCAACCAATAGTTTCATCAATGTACTTTTTCCGGCACCACTGGGGCCAACAAATGCAATGGTCTCTCCTTTAGAAACAGTGAAGTTGATGTTTTCTAGAGCATTGTATTGCGCTGTTTGGTGTTTAAAAGAGATATTTTCAAAAGACAATAACTCAATATCTCCCACATGTCTGGGGTAGTGGGGACGAGGCTCTGATGGTTTTTCCATCAAGGCGTGAAAATTATTGAGTGATGCTTCCGCTTCTCTATAGGATAAGATGATGTTTCCGATTTCCTGAAGCGGCCCAAAAATAAAGAAGGAATAGAAAGTAAGGGTCATTACCTCTCCTGCTGTTAATTTACCACCAAACACCAGCCATAATAGGGTAAACATAATTACCTGTCGCAAAAAATTCACAAATGTGCCTTGTATAAAACTTAGCGAACGGATACTTTTCACTTTCCTGAGTTCTAATCCTAATATCTTGTAGGTGTTTTTATTTAAACGATTGATTTCCTGATCGGTAAGCCCCAGGCTTTTCACTAATTCAATATTCCGTAAACTTTCAGTAGTACTACCGGCAAGGGTCGTTGTCTCTTTGACGATATTTTTTTGAATTACTTTAATCTTCCGACTGAGAACGCTGGTAAGGAGTGATAAAAAAATTATCCCTACCGTGTATATCGGCATAATGGCCCAATGCAAGCGGAATGAATACACGGATATAAAAACAATGCCTACCAGAATACTGAATAATACATTGATAAACGAGATAATAAATTTTTCTGTATCCGTTCTAACCTTGGTAAGGATAGACAAAGTTTCTCCACTTCTCTGGTCTTCAAATTCCTGGTAAGGTAATTCCATGGAATGTTTTAAGCCATCAGTAAAAATTTTAGCGCCAAATTTCTGGACAACTACATTACTAAAATAATCCTGGAATGCTTTCGCAATCCGGGAAACCATGGCTACACTTATCAAAATACCCAACATGCCCATTACACCCCAGAAATACTCAGATTGTGAGCGCTGTCCGGTAACAATAAATTTTTTATCGACACCAAAATATCCGGTGTTATGGGGATGAATCGCATATTGATCCAGTAGCCTGCCAAAAAAATAGGGATCCAGCATAGAAAATGACTGGTTAATGGCAGCCAGCAATAATGCCAGCATCACCAGCCATTTATAAGGTTTGAGGTATTGTAAAAGTAGTTTCATCTTAGGTAATTGTTAAAAGGGTGTTTCTGGCAATTTTCGTACTAATTAACATAAACTGACAAAGTTTCCAATAGGCTACTGTCAGCTGTTTCCGAATAAATCGCCTGTTAAAATACTAATCCTTATTTTATTTGCTGAAAATTTATCTGAGCAGGGTATAATTTTTATAGTCAAATGGGCGCACACCGGTCCATTTTTCCATGAAATTTTTGAAATGGTCTTTCCATGTAAATTTATTATACGAAAGATCATAATCAAATGTCCAGTTCATTCTTTGAATCCTGTCAAGCATAACAGCCGGATGCGGTTCTGTAAATTTTTCCAAAGCATCTACCTGTGAATAATCAAATTCGCCTGAAAATTTTTTTATAAAATCTTCTGTCATTTTACCCCCTCCCCAATAATTGCCAAAATTCCTGTTTTTATCCATCATGATTTTCGGGGGACGAACCCAGCCATAATGATATATATAGGCATCCATCGCTTTTACGCGAAGCTTTTCATTGTTTCCTTTCCTGAATCCCTGGGCATCCCTGTATGAGTAGATTGAAGGATTGTGCCTGATAACACGTATCTCATTCCGGTACCATCTTGCGGAAACACCTACATAATCAAAAGAGCCATAAAAGTGTTTGTATTTGAACAGGAGTCCGTCAACTTCCTGTTGATTTTTCCATTCCTCCATCGATTGTTTAACGGTAGTATGGTATTTTTCATGCAATACTTCATCCCCCTGAATATATATACACCAGTCTGCCTTACCATTAATTGCCCGGAAAGCTTTATTGGTTTCATCTGCCAGAACGGCCCCACCTTCTTTAAGATCAGGGTTCCAGATAGTATCAATGATTCTTACTTTATCCGGATGAATTGCTGCCACTAATTCCCGGGTTCCATCTTCAGAATCTCCAACAGCCACCACTACTTCATCACATAAGGGTAGAATGGAACGAATTGCTTCCACTATAGGATACTCAAACTTTACGGCATTCTTAATGAAGGTAAATCCACTCACTTTCATTCTTCAAATATATACTCTCTCCTGCTTTTTCATTCACCAATCCTGATTTTTAGGAAATGAGTGACTGAAACCCCTGAATTCTATCTGGATACAAGCCGAAAACAGAGGCTGGGGGAGTACAGGTTTTCCACTTCTGTTAATAATAAGATCATTCCAAAATGAGAACCTGCTTGTATTTAATCGGTAAATTACAAAAACATTCATCTTATGCGTTGGAGAAAATTTAACGGCGAAAGCATCAGTCTTCCTATTAAGGATGCGGTAGAAGAGGCCATTAAAAGAGAAACAGCCAATGGTATTAAACTCAAAGTATGTATCGGTACCGATAGCCAGGTAAAAGGCGAGGACACTGAGTTTGCTACGGTTATTGTTTTCTTCGTGAGCATAGCGGCGGGTTCATGTATATCCACAATGAAAAGACTAAGCAAAAATTCCATATCAAGGAACGTATGCTGGTTGAAGTAGCCAAGAGTATTGAAATTGCTTATGAGCTATGCAATATTTTCATTGAACACCATGTTGAAATGGAAGTGCATGCCGACATCAATACAAATCCCCAGTTCAAAAGTAATGATGCTTTGCGTGAGGCGATGGGATATATACTGGGAATGGGCTTTGCCTTTAAAGCCAAGCCGGAGGCTTTTGCCAGCAGTTGTTGTGCAGATAAAGCAGTGAACTAATTTGACACTATCATACTATTTTCAGGTTGTCTACGGATGACCAGTGAAAATATCTCTATAGGTTTTCAATTCCCTTCAGTTCCTATGTATTATGATTTAGATGCAATGATTTCTTTATTGCAATCATCAATGAACTTTAATATTTCTTCTCTTCCCAGGTGTTTTTCTGCACTGGTAACGAAATGGCGAGGCAGAAATTGCCAGGTTTCGCGGAGTTTATCTAAAAAGGATTTTACATTTCTTTCAACAACAGCCGGTTTCTCTTTGTCTGCTTTTGTAAACACCAGACTAAAATTTACTTTCCAATGGTCAAGCTGACTTACAAATTCTATATCATTTTTTTGAGGTGAGTGCCTGGCATCGATTAAAACAAATACCTGTACCAGGTTCTCTCTCTTACGCAGGTATCCATTAATCATTTCTTCCCAACGTTTTCTGTCGGAGATTGATCTTTTGGCATAACCATAACCCGGTAAATCAACCAGGAACCATTTTTGTTTGGGGCCTTTATCAGAAGAGGAGCTTTCGATTTCAAAATGATTGATCAGTTGTGTTTTGCCTGGCGTGGCAGAAGTCTTGGCCAGACTTTTCTGTTTGGTGACCATATTGATCAGGGAAGATTTACCTACATTACTCCTGCCAATAAATGCATATTCCGGACGATCCGGTTTAGGGCATTGAATAACCAAAGCTGAGGAAATAAGGTATTTGGCTGATTTGATCTCCATGATGCAAAGTAAGCGATAAAAAAATAGCCTAAGCGGATGACTGTTTTCTTTGGCTATTCAATTCTATTTCTTCTTGATTACCAGACTGTCAGCCGGGTAATCTGCTTTAATACTGTCTCTTAGCACTTCACACCAATTATACAAAGTTTGTTTTTCTGCCTCGGTCAGGATCGCATTTTTATGTATAATGGTATAAGAAGGTAATGGCATATCTCCTTCTTTTACTTGTTCTATACATTCTTCCAGTTTTTTATATTGTCTGGCAATACGATACCCACTAAACTCATTGAAGTTCAAATGCCTTTTTCCATCTTTGATATGATTACCCAACCACCAGCTTACAGGTTGTATTTCTGCATACCAGGGGTAGCGGGTAGTATTGCTGTGACAATCATTACAGGCTTTCGCTAAAATCACTTTTACATTTTCAGGGACCACAAAATTTGAAGAAATATCTTTTGAAACATCTCCGGATTGATTCTTTGCAGGCCTGAAAGCCTGTAGTACAATCAGTACCAGTAATACTCCAATTAATATTCTTTTCAGCGTTTTCATGCCGTATGTTTTGGATTAGTAATAAATTTTAGCACCTGCGAGAAAATATACCTATCTGTAAACAAGACTACTTCAAAAATGTCAGTAATCTGGCGATCAGGGTACCACATCTATCAGAAATACATTTATATTAACACATTTCCCGTCATTTCTTTAGGGATAGCCAGGCCCATTACGGATAAAATAGTAGGTGCCAGATCGCCTAGTTTTCCGCTTTTTACTGTTCCTTTCCAGTCTTTGTCAAGAATAAAAAAAGGAACCAGGTTTAATGTATGTGCTGTATTTGGTGTGCCATCTTCATTAATCATATAGTCGGCATTACCATGATCCGCTGTCAGGAACACCGTATAGCCATGCGCTAAAGCAGCAGTTACTACCCTGTTTACACAGGCATCAACCGTTTGCGCAGCAATAATGGCAGCGCTGAAAATGCCGGTATGTCCCACCATATCCGTATTGGCATAATTCAGGCAAATAAAATCGGCAGTTTCATTTTCAATTTCAGGTATCAGTTTGTCTGTGATTTCTACTGCGCTCATTTCGGGTTGCAGGTCATAGGTGGCTACTTTTGGAGACGGCACCATAATCCGGCTTTCTCCGGTAAAAGGTTCTTCCCGACCACCACTAAAAAAGAAAGTGACATGAGGGTATTTTTCAGTCTCAGCGATTCGTATCTGTTTTTTACCATTGGCGGCCAATACTTCCCCGAGTGTATTATTCAGGTTATCATTCTCAAAAATCACATGCACGTTTTGAAATTTCTGATCATACTGCGTCATAGTAGTATAATGCAGGTTCAATTTATGCATTCCGAAGTCAGGGTGATCTGTTTGTGTTAATACATCCGTTATCTCTCTGCAACGGTCGGTTCTGAAATTAAAGCAGATAGCCACATCGCCATCCTTAATCAGGGCCAACGGCACTTGTGCATCATCTACAATTACCGTTGGTTTGATAAATTCATCAGTAATATTTGCTGCATAAGCCTGTTCAATTGCCGCCAATGCATCCGGTGCTTTAGGGCCTTCTCCATTTACAAGACATTCATAGGCAAGTTTTACTCTTTCCCAGCGTTTATCTCTGTCCATGGCATAGTATCGTCCGCTTACCGAAGCAATTTTACCGACGGAATCATTCAGGTGTTTTTGCAGATCTGTGATAAATCCAAGACCGCTTTTCGGGTCGGTATCCCGACCATCCGTAAATGCATGAATATATACTTCTTCCAACCCTTCAGATTTACAAACATCACAGATGGCTTTGATATGGGTGCCATGTGAATGTACGCCTCCATCACTCACCAGTCCCAAAAGGTGCAGGGGTTTTCCATTTGTTTTCGCATAACGAATAGACGAAAGCAATACTTCGTTTTTTGCGAATTCACCTTCACGTATGGCCACATTTATTCTCTGCAATTCCTGGTAAACAATTCTTCCGGCACCGAGGTTCAGGTGACCCACTTCGCTATTCCCCATTTGCCCATCCGGAAGCCCTACCTGCTCACCACAGGTAACCAGGGTGCTGTTTGGATATTTACTATATAGAGAACTTACAAATGGAACATTTGCATTTTGAATGGCATCGGCAGCCTTCACTTTGCCCAGGCCCCAGCCATCCATAATTACTAAAATTACTTTCTTACTCATATGATAAAATTACTGCTTTTCAGATTGATGAATACCCACTAACTTTAGCTAAATACAGGCCGGGGACAAATTTGGCATGTTTTTCGCGATTTGAATCTTCTGAAAACCAACTAACATGAAAAAATTATTGATTTTAACCATATTGGCCCTTTTTGGGATGGCTTTCAGTCCTCAAAACGACATAGAAGCCATTAAACAAGCTTTTAAATCAGGGAATGCGGATGAAGTGGCAAAATATTTTGATGATTATGTGGATATAAAATTGCTGGATAAGGATGAGGTTAAAAATATAGGGAGAAACCAGGCTTCGATTGCTTTAAAATCATTTTTTTCAGAAAATGGGGTTAAGGGATTTCAGAAGATTTCTGACCGTGAAATCGGGACTACCATGTATATGACCGGTAAATTCGAATATGTCCTGCGCGATGCGATTGGTCGCGATTGGCAATGCGGCACAACGCAGGTCGATTTTAATCTCCCCGAGCGTTTCGGCGCGTTCTATATCGGCGAAGATGGGGCAAAAACCGTTCCTGTGATGATTCACCGCGCCATTTGCGGCTCGATGGAACGCTTCACCGGCATTCTGATCGAGCATTTTGCGGGCCATTTCCCGCTTTGGCTGGCGCCG
>CAIWKU010000178.1 GCA_903913355.1 uncultured Bacteroidota bacterium
CACAGGTTTTCCCTTGTGTTTTCCGAAGTTAAAGATCTCAACTCCTTTCTCCTTCACAAAGCGGCGGGCAAAATCAACAATATCATCTTCCCCTGTAAATTTAACGATGCTATCAACCGTTTCTCCAATTTGGGGATAGCGCTCAACTTGGGCTTCCAATACTTCCCAGGTGGCAGTGGCATCTGCTTCTGCGGAATGGGCATCTTCTAATGTTTTCTGGCAATAAAATTTATACGCCGCACTAAGGGTACGTTGCTCCATCATGTGAAAAATCTTCTGTACATCTACCAGCTTTCTGCCATCCACGCTAAATTCAATACCCACACGTAGAAATTCTTCCAGCAGCATAGGTATATCGAAGCGATTACTATTGTATCCGCCAAGATCACATAATTCAATAAACTGTTTTATTTCATTTGCCACCTGTTTAAAACTAGGTGCATCTTTTACCATTTCATCTGTAATTCCATGAATCTCACTTGACCCAGCAGGAATAGGCATTTGCGGATTGATTAGTTTCCTCTTTACCTGCCTCGTACCATCCGGAAGTATTTTTACTATGGCAATTTCCACAATACGATCAGTGCTGATGGTAATACCGGTAGTTTCGAGATCAATAAAAGCGATAGGTCGGGTTAGTTGCAATTTCATTTGTGGATCTGCTTAGTTATGGGTTATTTGATTTGCGAAAGTAAGCATATCTAAGCCATCATAGTTACCACTACTCATCAAAACAAGGTTTGTTTGATTATATGTCTGTTTTTGCAGCCACTCGTATAATACTTCCTTTGAATTCATCACCAATAAACCTTCCTTCTGAAAACCCTCGATTACTTTCTCAGCTGGCAGATCAGGCATTCGTTTCAGTTCCAGTGCATGTTTTGAATAGAACACGATTGCCTGGTCTGCTTTATCCAAAGCCCCGTTATATTGTTTCATAAATTCTTCATTCAAACTACTGTAGGTATGCAGTTCGAGTACCGCAATCAGTTGTCGGTCTGGATATTGTTGCTTTACCGCTTCAATCGTTGCTTTTACTTTACTGGGCGCATGTGCAAAATCGCGGTATACATTCGTGCTTTGGTTGGAGGCAAGTAGTTCCAATCGTTTAGCGGCGCCTGTAAAAGAAGCAATGGCCTGTATAAAATCAGTTACGGATACACCCAATTCCCTGCATGCCAGAAAAGCAGCATTCAGGTTCATCAGGTTATGGTTACCAAATACTTTTAATTGGCCGGTAATGCTTTCTATTGTAACCTTGGTTTTTCCATCCTGAATCGTATGCTCAGGAACCCCGTAAGGCAGGTAACGGATATCTGCACGAAGATTTGCTTCAACCAATTCTTTCAGTACGGGATCAGATGCATTGTAAATCAACACTCCTCCTGATTCTATTTTATTGATAAAGATCACAAACTGCTCCAGGTAAAATGGGAAAGTAGGAAACACATTGATATGATCCCAGGCTATCCCGGTAAGGATGGCTACATGCGGAAACAGAAAATGAAATTTCGGTTTTCTTTCCAGGGCACTGGCTGGGTATTCATCTCCTTCGCAAATGATGACAGGTGCATTGGTTATGTTGACCGATTGACTAAACCCCTCCAATCTGGCACCAACGAGGTAATCGAAGTCTCTGTTGAGTTGCTTAAGAACATGCATAATCATGGCGGTTGTTGTGGTTTTGCCATGACTACCGCCTACGACTACCCTTTTTTTATCCCGGCTTTCATGGAAAATATATTCAGGAAAAGAATAGATGGTGAGACCTAATTGCTGCGCTTTCAGCAGTTCCGGATTATCCGATTTGGCATGCATACCCAGGATAATGGCATCTATCTCACTGGTAATCAATGAAGGTTGCCAGCCAATCTGCTTAGGCAAAAGCCCTTCTTTTTCGAGATTACTGCGGGCAGGTTCAAAAATTTCATCATCAGTTCCGGTTACCTGGTATCCTTTTTTATGTAAAGCAATGGCCAATTGGTGCATAACACTACCCCCTATTGAAATAAAATGAACCCGCATACGTTATATCTTTAATTCACAATTAACAAATATTGTAAAGCTGGTGGGCAGCGTTTACATTTGAAAGTTTATCTTTACAATAACGCAAAATACAGCCTTACTATTACTTAAAACACAACCATGAAAAAGATATCCCTTTTATTGATTATGCTGATGGTAGCAGCAGCTGTTTTTACCTCCTGTGCTCCATCCAGAGGAAGAGGCTGTCCTACTACCAATCCTAATTATTTCAGACAATGGTAATTGGCAAAACTGCCTGAATTGCCTTTATTTTATATACAAGTTTCATGAACTGGATCCAGCTTAATTCCGAAGAACAACTCAATCAGATACAAGAAAAATCAAATACTGTTCCACAGGTAATTTTTAAACACAGCACTCGTTGCAGCACCAGCTCAATGGTTCTTAACAGGCTTGAACGTGCCGTAGTGCCGGACAATATGGATTATTATTACCTTGACCTGCTCAATCACCGCAATATTTCCAATAAGATCGCAGAAATTTTTCATGTTTTTCATGAATCACCTCAAATTTTGCTGATCAAAAATGGGGAATGTATTTATGATGAGAGTCATATGGCCATCAATACAGATGATCTGATTTCATTCGCTGCGCAAAACTAATCACCCGATTCTCTTTTGCTTCTCCCTGCTTTAGTAGTACCTTTCCGCTAAATAAAGTTGTATGCATATTACAGTATTCGGAGCCACAGGTATGGTAGGAAAACAAGTGGTTTTATTAGGCCTGGCCAGAGGTTTTTCCATAACTGCATTTGGCAGAAATATCAATGATTTGCTGGATAAAGAGTCTCATGATGGTCATTTTAAAGCCATGAAAGGATATGTGTTTGATGCGACTGATGTTCAACGAGCATTGGTGCATGCTGACGCCGTTATTTCAGTATTGGGAGGAGACTTTAGTGGTGCAGATAAAACCAGGAGCCTGGGTATGAAAAATATTGTAGAGCAAATGCAGAAAACAAATTGTAAACGAATCGTAGCATTGGGCGGAATGGGGATTTTAGATGATAAGCATGGTGAATACTTATTAAACTCACCCGATTATCCGGAAGAATATAAACCTGTGGGAAGAGAGCACCTGGAAGCCTATCAATATTTACAGACTTCTGCACTTGACTGGTCATTTGTTTGTGCCCCGAATATTATAGATGCAGGCATGGATGGTAAATATATTACAAGCGCCTCTCATACTCCGGAACCCAATTTATATAAAATATCTTCGGGTAATCTGGCAGATTGTATGATATCCGAAATAACCCATCCAAAATATATCCACCAGAGAATAGGCATCAGTAACAGCTAGAAATTCTTTGCCAGAACTTGGTTATTATTCATAACCTTTGCATCCAATAACAAGTACATGGAGATAGCAGGATACCTTGCTGCTCTGCTAATAGGCATATCCCTGGGCCTGATTGGTGGAGGTGGCTCAATATTAACCATACCTGTATTGGTATACCTATTTCACATTCAGCCAAGTTTGGCCACCGGATATTCTTTATTTATTGTAGGATGCAGCAGTCTGGCCGGGGCTTATAAAAATTTCCGTAGGGGGAATATCCATTTTAAAGCCGCTTTTTATTTTGGAATAAGCTCCATTATTACGGTGGTTCTCATACGTAAGTTTCTACTGCCCATCATTCCCGAACATTTGTTCCTGATTGAAAATTTCTATGTGACCAAATCTTTGGTTACTATGCTGTTGTTTGCCATTGTTATGATCATTGCTTCTCTGAATATGATCAGCAAAGAATCGGTTGTGCGGGATGACCCGTCTGACCATACGATTCATTTCAGAAAAGCACTGGTACGTGGAGTTGAAGTAGGTTTGTTAACCGGCTTATTGGGTGCTGGCGGAGGCTTTATCATTATACCGGTATTGATTTTCTCATTTCATTTATCCATGAAACAGGCAATCGGCACTTCTCTGCTGATCATTTCCATGAATTCTTTGTTTGGATTTGCCGGAGATCTTTTTCACCAGGAATTTAACTGGTGGCTATTGGCTCCACTGACTATGATTGCCATTACGGGTACTTTTATTGGCAGAAAATTGGGAGAATCTGTGCCGGGCGAAAAACTAAAAAAAGGGTTTGGCTGGTTTGTTCTGGTCATGGGTATATATATTATCATCCACGAATTATTTCTGAAATCGTAATCGCTTCTGCTACTGCCCGCCAGAAAATATTTTTATTTGGCTATATTTATTCAGTGATATTTTCTTTTACTTATTTATCTCAAAAAAATTAGCATGCTTTCTTTTTTGCAGCATCCCTGGCCATGGTATGTAGCAGGACCACTGATTGGCTTAATGGTGCCTATTTTATTGCTAACCGG
>CAIWKU010000179.1 GCA_903913355.1 uncultured Bacteroidota bacterium
CTGCCGCCGCCGCCGCTGCTGCCGCCGCTGCTGCTGCTGCTGCTGCTGCTGCTGCTGCTACACCTCATCCGGGGGCACACTGCCCTGGCTTGCATTGAGCAGCGCGTGGCAATCCTGGCCCCGGTGGCTACGGTATTGTATTGGTATGGGGCAATACCCAGAAAGAATTATCAGCCGGATATCGCTTAACCACCAATAATCGGATGGAGTTACTTGCAGTAATTGTTGCACTGGAATCATTAACAAAAAAAGAAATTCCTGTAACGGTGTATACAGACAGTAAATATATTGTAGACAGTGTTGAAAAGAAATGGCTGAATAACTGGATCAAAACCGATTTTAAAGGGGGCAAAAAAAATAAAGATTTATGGAGCCGCTATTATACGCTTTCAAAGAATTTCAAAATACGTTTTACCTGGGTAAAAGGTCATGCCGATAATGCACTGAATAATCGTTGTGATGAATTGGCAACAGCTGCTGCAGATGGAAAGAATTTGTTGATAGATGAATGGTATGAGCATGAGGTAAAGGGAAACTGATATTCGGTTTGCTGTTGATAACACCAGCAAAGGCAGCAAATGAAAAAGCCATCCTAAAAGATGGCTTCTCAGTATCATTAAAAATTTTATCAGGAAAGCTGCTTTTTATCAGCTGTATTGATTACCAAGGTATATGCCCCAAATAAGATAGCTGAGAAAATGATGGAAGAAATCAGGCTATTGGTATAAAATGGAACAGCATCTACAAAACATTGAACCAATCCATTCATGGTTTTAGGATGGTGCCAGCCACCACCGGAAATCCATACCAGGAAATTAGAGATAATGAAATAAGTAGTAGGGGCAGCAATTGAAGCACCCAATATACCACTGATTTTTTTGGTATTAAATAAGAAACCATAAACTGCCATAGCAGTAAACAATAGATAATTCAGCCATTGTCCACTATAGAAACCAGGAATTACCGTAAGTCCGTTTTTATATAAAACCTGGTATAACAGGTCAGAAATAAACATAGATATGAGTGGAAGAATAAAAGCCATTTTTTTATCCCTCGCAAATAAAGCACCGCTGAAAATAGCAATAGCCCATTGAGGTGCAAAACCCCAGGGTCTGTTGGGCATGGCACGGTACAATGCACTAATTAACACAACCAGAATAATAGAGATAACAAGTGAACGCTTACTTTTCATGTAAATAGGTTTCAATACAAAAATAAGTGTTAAACAAATAGGCACCAATAAATGTGAATAAGGGCTAAACAACGGGGACAAATGCTTTAAACAATGTGCAGGTTCCCGATGCCTGTATAGTATAGCCGGCTCCTGGCAATACAGCAAAAGCCTCTCCTCTCTTTAAAACTAAGCGATTGTTTACCAGGGCTCCACCGGATGTAACTACCATTATTTCTAAAGAAGTTGCCGTATTGGAATAGCCCAGTTCTGGAGTCAAATCTATTTTAGCGATCCCGAAATCAGGAACCGGACAGGAATAGATTTTTTCACCAGACAATACATCAGTACCCCTCATAACTGCGGGTACAATGGATTCAAAATGGGTATGTTTTATGAGTTCAGGTACATCAATATGTTTGGGCGTTAGTCCGGCCCGGAGTACATTATCACTATTCGCCATTAATTCTACGCATTGTCCCAGCATATAAGCATGTGGAATACCTGCTCCCTGAAAAAGGCCTTCTCCGGGATTCAAGTTAACAATGTTAAAGAGATAAATGGAAAATACAGCCCGATCAATATTTCCAATATCTTCTTTTCCCTCAAATAGTTTTGCTACCCACCAGCCAGGCATTTCTTTTGTCAGCTCTCCGTCATTTTTTTTCCGAATCTCTCTTTTTAC
>CAIWKU010000180.1 GCA_903913355.1 uncultured Bacteroidota bacterium
CCTTTTTTCACTTTGGAATGATCCAATAAAGCGGCGTATTGCCTGATTACACCTGTTTCTTCCATCCGCTTGATTCTTTCATGAACGGGGGTGGTGGTTAAATGTACTTTATCGGCTATTTCCTTTACGGTTGCCCTCGCATTATGCTGCAATTCCCGTAAAATGGCCATGTCCTTCTCGTCCAGCGAAACAGGCGTATTAGTGGATTCGTCTTTTTGCGTAGCTTTTGACATATAAAATTTACTATTTATGCTGTATAAACATACAAAATCATATGTTTATTCCAAATATAATAAAATATATAGTATTTTATTCTATAAAACTACTTTTGCGGGTACAAAACATACATTATGTCTACACTAACCAAATCCATTGATTTCAGCCTGCCTTATAAAGTAGCTGATATGAGTTTAGCCGATTGGGGCCGCAAAGAAATTCGTCTTGCCGAAGCAGAAATGCCCGGACTAATGTCTATCCGTGCCGAATACGGTCCGAGTCAGCCATTAAAAGGTGCCCGTATTGCCGGTTGTCTGCACATGACCATTCAAACCGCTGTTTTAATTGAAACACTGGTTGCATTGGGTGCTGAAGTAAAATGGAGCTCTTGTAATATATTCTCCACCCAGGACCAGGCTGCTGCTGCAATTGCCGCTGCAGGTGTGGGTGTATTTGCCTGGAAAGGACAAACACAGGAAGAAGCTGACTGGTGTATTGAACAGACTTTATTTTTTGGTGGCGCTGACCGTCCATTGAATATGATTCTTGATGATGGTGGTGACCTGACCAATATGGTATTTGATGTATATCCGGAATTGATCAGCAATATCAAGGGTCTTTCCGAAGAAACTACTACTGGTGTTCACCGTTTGTATGAAAGAATGGCAAAGGGAACTTTACCTATTCCAGCCATCAATGTGAATGACTCGGTTACCAAATCTAAATTTGATAATAAATACGGCTGCCAGGAATCATTGGTGGATGCGATCCGTCGTGCAACAGATGTGATGATGGCAGGTAAAATTGCCGTTGTGGGTGGTTACGGAGATGTGGGTAAAGGTTCTGCCCTTTCTTTAAAAGGGGCTGGTTGCAGAGTAATCGTTACTGAAATAGATCCTATCTGTGCTTTACAGGCTGCTATGGAAGGTTTTGAAGTAAAACCTATGGCCGAAGCTGTTAAAGAAGCCGATATCATTGTTACTGCTTCCGGTTGTCGCGACCTGATCACGGAAAAACATTTCCGTTCCATGAAAGATAAAGCCATCGTATGTAATATCGGGCACTTTGATATTGAAATCGATGTTGCCTGGCTGAACAAGAATTATGGTCATACAAAAGATACCATTAAGCCACAGGTTGATTTGTATAATATCGAAGGAAAAGATATCATTTTGCTAGCCGAAGGCCGTTTAGTGAATTTAGGTTGTGCTACCGGTCACCCTAGCTTTGTAATGAGTAATTCATTCTCAAATCAAACACTTGCTCAAATAGAATTGTGGAATAACCACAAAAACTATGAGAACAAAGTATATGTATTACCTAAACACCTGGATGAGAAAGTAGCCCGTCTGCACTTAGCCAAAGTGGGTGCTGTATTAGATGTATTAACGGATGCACAGGCAGAATACCTGGGTATTTCCAAAGTTGGTCCATTTAAAGCAGATCATTACCGCTATTAGTATTTTTGTCTTAGGTAGTTCTCGAAAGACTTTCCAATATCTTGAAGCCTGCTCAATGAGCAGGCTTCTTGTTTGTAAAGCATACCGATAATTAAGCCGATTTACCAATACAAAGCTTTATTTTCACGATAAAGTTAGTGGGAGGTTTTATTGAGAACGGGGAATAAAAATATCATAAGGCTCTTTTATACTTTGCTCAGTTGCTGCATTTGTCTGGGGTATATCAACGCATCGGCAAATAGCAACCCATCATCTGATACTACTGCATTGTCCACCAAAGAGCAGGCACTTGCTTTCCTGGATAAACAAACTGATCTTACCGCCAGCAATTTCTGGCCCAATGTACACCCGGTTTTCTTTTTACAAAATCTCCGGAAAAATATTGAGAACCCGTTAAGTATTTACGAAGGAAGAAGTACCAATTTCTGTGGTTATGCTGCCCTATCTTATCTGCCACTGCATGATGACCCGCTGGGATACCTGCGTTTTATGCTGGAAATCTATAAGAATGGCAAAGCGGTGTATGGAAAAGAATATTTCGAGCCCAGCAGAGAAATTAAACAGGCAGCAGGTACACTTAGTTTTAAAGGAGAACTGGATATCCGACCCGCCGACCAATTATGGTTTATGTTATTGGCAGATCATTTCAAAGGCTATCTGAATTTTTTTGATAAACATTATAATCCGGGAGATGAAAATAAAACCTGGGCTGCGGTAAATTTTGCCAAGTTCAATCGTATGGTGAGAAATCTGTTTAATTACAAGGTTGAGAGTATTGGTTCCGATTTGGTAAGACCGGGGCTGCGTGACCCAGTAGAATATTTATCCGAGCGACTACAAACCGGCAACATCGCATTATTTGTGAATAATCTTGACCTGTATAAAAAGAACCATACCCAGTTAAAATTTGCTGTGCCAACTCATTTTGTCATTTTACTCAATATTACCGAAATAGATGATGATACAGTAGCCATTACTTATTGGGATTATGGAGGAAAGACTTTACAAAGAGTATCTGTTTCCTTTTTAAAGAAGATCATTTTTGGGATATCCCATATTACCCCCAAAAAAGGCCATGCATAATAATCGAAATTATATTGTTTCCCTGTGCCTGCTATTACTCTTTAGTTCTTGCGTATCCCGCAAAGTATTTTCCACTAAATATTATTATGAAAACGAACAAACACTAACCGGAATTGAACAATCTTTTAAAACTCTCTATGCCCAAAAACCATTTTCCCTTGGGTTCTCTGATCTTTCTTTTAATTATATTTCGATTGAAATCATTACAGATTCCATCAAATACATTTATGAGTTTCAAATAAATGAACCCAGGTTTCAGGATACTTTGCACAAATACAATTTACCTGCTGAAGGAATTACGAACCTGGTAAACCAGATGCGGTCTATTCATTGCTTATGGATCAATAACCTTGATTTTTATACCAATAACCAGAAAAGATCGCTGGTATTCATGTCCATACACCCAGTAGCCATTCATATCCCTTTTGCCCCCGAGAAATATTATATACTTACTTTCTATTCTCAACCCCAGTATTTTGATAGCGAGGGCCGTTTGCTGGAAAGGCGAAGACTAAAAAAATTGAGGAAGATTAATGATGAAGTATTTCGAAGAATCAATGATAAAGTTTGCTATACCATTTCAGAGCGGTTCCGTTAGTGCTGTATAAAATATAATATGTGGATAATAAAAGAATCTCCTTCTATCCTCTGCACAATTGAGGATAAGTATACAAAACATCCGAATTTGCAGCCACTTATCTTTGAACTGAAATAATATATGCTACCATGAATATTTTACAACAAATCAGTCGCGCCGGTATTTGCCTGGTGGCAGTAACGGCATTGAATAGTTGCCATAACAGCGACTCTGCCAATAAACAAGCAGATTCTACCAAAACAGCCGTTGCAAAACCCTTACCGGGCAGTCCTATAAAATATGATAGTTCGAAAAGATATATTTTTCTTACCTGGGATGATTCTCCTCAACCACCCGGAACGGTTAACTGTAAAGCCGTGTTTCAGGCAGAAGGCATCAAAGCCACTTTCTTTTCTGTTGGATTTAACCAGGTTGGTCCCTGGAAGAAAAGGCTGATAGATTCCATCCGAAACGGGTATCCTCAATTTTTACTGGCTAACCATAGTTTTAGTCATGGCTTTAAGGATAAGTATAAAAAATTCTATTCTGCTTCCATGACCGATAGTGCGTTGCATGATTTTTTATATAATGAACAGCTTTTACAGATTCCTGTAAAAATTATCCGGCTCCCGGGAAATAATACATGGGCATCTAATGGAGAAATTCATGGACAGCTCGCAAAAAATCCATTGGTACATAAACTGGATTCGATGGGCTATAAAATTATTGGCTGGGATCTGGAATGGGCACAACAGAACAAAGTAAAAGCCCCGAAAGAAACGCCAGAAGAAATGGTAAAACGGATCAATCAAAAATTCGAGGATGGAAATACCAACCAGCAAAATGCGATTGTTATCTTGTCTCATGACAGATTATTTGAGAAAAAGCAATTTGCTGATTCATTGGCCCGATTCATTTCATTATTGAAACAGGATAAAAGAAATGTATTTGAAACGATAGATCACTATCCATCTGTGCAGAAAAAATAATCAGGTTCTTCCTATAATTGAAAACCAACTGTGCCTTTGTGCCCCGGTGTGCAAATTAAATCTCACACCAGGGCACAAAGGCACGGTTTTTTTATCTCGCTCGGTAAAGGCTTCCTTCTGATCGGTCAAATTTCCATGGCGGATTGCATAAAAAATATTCTTTCGAAAAATTTACCGGTTCCTATCCCCATTTCACCATAAGTCGAAACCGCTCGTCACAGTCATGGTATGAACCGTTCAACATTCATCACAGTCAGCTAAGCATTAGGATTTCTTTAAGAAAACGCATGTAACCCTTACTGGTATTGACTTATAGCCGATCTCCGTTTTTCATTAACAATTGCTTTAACACCGTTCATAATATGACGGGGTATAGGGATGTAACTAATCACAATCTGCTTCGTCTATTGATTGTTCGTTTCTACTTTTGATCTATCAAATTGAAACAATTCACAAAAAATATTTTAAAAACAGTAAATCAATTCAACATGAAAAAGTTTTTTATCGCAGGTGTATTTGCCTTAGCCATGATCAGTAGCTCATTTGCTTCAACCAAAAGTGTTAACGGTAAAATAATGGGAGACTTCGCTGCTTCTTTTGCCAATGCAAAAAATATTATCTGGAGTACTGTAGAAAATTACGAAAAAGTAAGTTTTACTCTAAATAATGAAAGAATCAGTGTTTTCTATGATTTTGATGGCAATCTGTCAGGTACCAGCAAGGTAATTGCTTTTGATAAGTTGCCAAAAGCAGCTATCGAAACCATTACTACTAAATATACTTTTCCTAAGTATGTAGTAAAAGAGTGTATTGAATTTGTGAATAGCGATAATGAAAAAGACTATTATGTTTCATTAGAGAAAGAAAAAGAAATCGTAGTTGTAAAAATCAATACTGCCGGAGATGCACATATTTTCTCCAGAACAAAAAAATAATCCACCTATATATAAACCAATAGCCCTCTTTTTAACAAGGGGGCTATTTTTTTGTACTTACATATCCGTTTTAAAAAATAACGATACGTGTCAGGAGGGAAAACTGATCTTTCCCATGGATACAGATGGGATATCTGAACTGCCATTCCCGATCAGTGTTTCCCCTCCTGCTACGCATTCGTTAGCCAATACTGCAAATAAGATCGCTTCTTTTGCATCCGGATTAATTTCTAAACTATCTGTCGTATAAAATTGATACCCGGGTAAAAATTCCTGAATCTGTTGCATCAAAAATGGATTATGCATCCCGCCACCGCTGGTATATACAACAAAATCTGTCAGCCCATGAAAACTTCGCTTTATCGCTTCTGCAATGGTTACCGCACTAAATCGGTTAATCGTAGCCATTGTATCCTCATGTGATATTCCTTTGAGTCCGGCTCTATCAATGGCCGATGACAAATAGGCCAGGTTAAACAATTCTGGTCCGGTGGTTTTCGGAAACCCGGTTTGAAAAAAAGGATTGGCAGTTAATTCAGCCAGTAACCGCTCATTGGGTTTACCGGCTAATGCGATAGAGGCGTTCTTATCAAAAGCCTGCTGAAAATGGGTTTGCGCATAAGCATCCATCAGGGTATTACCCGGACCAGTATCCGTGCTAAAAATCTTTTTTGCATCAAGATCGCCAGGTAAAAAAGTAAAATTGGCGATGCCTCCGATATTCAGCATAATCCTATTCTCACCTTTTTTGCTAAAAATGAAATAATCACCATATACAGCCAAAGGAGCACCTTCGCCACCCGCGGCAATATGCTTTTGCCTGAAATCACTGATCGTAATAATACCTGTAGTCACCGCAAGATGATCGCCATCGCCTATCTGAAGAGTGGCATTGCCGAATTTATCATTGGGATGGAGAAATTTGGGAGCATGGTAAATGGTTTGTCCGTGGCTGGCAACAAGATCAATTTCCTGAGCCGATATGTTCCATTTGTCAAGGCATTGAAGAATCATGTTACCATGTATATTAGCAACCCAGCCATTTAAAACACATACTTTTTCAAGTGAAACAGTCTGTTTAGAAAAAACGGAGCGAATTTCTTCTTTAAATGAATCTTCATAGCCAATCGTTTCAAAAGCGATTAATTGGATAGAAGTATCCAATCCGCTTCCAGAAATTTTGCAAAGGGCGATATCCAGTCCATCCAGGGAAGTGCCACTCATTAATCCAAGAATCAACCTGGATTTCTTAGACCCGATCTCAACTATTTTGTTTAAGTTTTTGTTCATTTTTGCGTCTTTTTATTGATTTCGGTCCGCAAACATGCAACAATTTGCGGCTTTTTATTTGTTTTATCAAATATTTTGCATTAATTAGCAATATAAACTAACGGTGCGCCATGCTTAAAAAAGAAAGACAGGCCTATATATTACACCAGGTAAGCCTGCATAATAGTGTGCTCTCCACTGATTTAAGCAATTCCATCAATGTATCTGAAGATACGATCAGGCGCGATTTAAATGAATTGGCAGAAACCGGCAAAGTAATCAAAGTGCATGGTGGTGCTTTATCGAAATCATTTAATAGTTTTTATCTCAGGTCAGATGTATATAATGTTGACAATAAGAAAATCGTTGCCCAAAAAACGGTTTCCCTGATTAAAGATGGGATGTTCATCTTAACCGGTGGTGGAACAACCATTATTGAGCTGGCCCGTCTTCTTCCCGAAACACTGAAAGCTACATTTTTAACCGGCAGCATCCCTGCAGCTTATGAATATGCACAGCATCCGAATATTGAAGTCATTTTTATTGGCGACAAGATTGCAAAAAAATCTCAGATTGCTGTTGGTGGAGAAGCAATTTCTAAAATAAAAGCCATCAAAGCCGATTTATGCTTATTGGGGGTGAATGCCATTGATACAGCGTATGGCATTACGGATAATGACTGGGATGTGGTACAAGTAAAAAAAGCAATGATTGAAGCATCTACTCAAACAGCTCTCTTGTCAATATCAGAGAAACTGAATACCCATCAACGGATTAAGATATGTGATCTGGCTGATGTGGACATTTTGATTACTGAACTGGATAAGCAGGATACTATATTAGAACCTTTTTCAAAAGCAGGACTAACTATTTTTTGATTTTTCACTACCTAAACAAACGCTATGAACACAACCATTCAAAAAGGGCATAGTAAATGGAAACATTTCTGTTTACTATTTGCCATTAATATGCTGGCTGCCTTTACTTTCGGGCAGGTGCGTATTACAGGAAAAATAAGCAGCTCATCCGGTTCCTCGGTTGAATCTGTTTCCGTAACTGTAAAAGGAACCCAATATGGTGGCTTTGCAGATAATGCGGGTACCTATGGATTTAATGCCCCTTTAAATGCCGGCAAATACATCCTGGTATTTTCCGGTGTGGGTTTTCAGGAACAACAGGTTTCTTTAACTGTTGGAACTGCCAAAACCTATTCAGTTGATGTTTTACTTAGCGAAAAAATATCTAAACTGGATGAGGTAGTGGTAACCGGTAACTCACAGGGAACCACGCGCCGCCAATTAGGTAGCTATATCAGTTCGGTGAAAGCGGAAGAATTGACAAAAGGTTCTACAGGCAATGTATTATCAGCACTTCAGGGTAAAACTGCCGGAGCACAGATTACACAGAACTCTGGTGATCCTGCAGGTGGAATGTCGGTTAGATTGAGAGGTATCAGTACTATCTCAGGTTCTACAGAACCTTTGTATATCATAGATGGGGTTATCGTTGATAACTCTACTACCCGGGTAACCAATGCAGATCCAGGTTATAATGGAACCAATACAGTAGGTACTATCGGACAAAACAGATTGGTGGATATCAATCCAAATGATATTGAAAGGATTGAGGTATTGAATGGTGCCGCAGCTGCTGCAATTTATGGATCAAGAGCCAATGCAGGGGTAGTTCAGATATTTACTAAAAAAGGAAGTAGCGGCGAACCCCAGGTTAGCTTTACTACCAGCGAATCCTTTAATTCGCTCCGTAAAAAATTAGATGTGAATCGTGCCCCAACGAAATTTGGTGGTGACCCTGCGCTGCAAACGCAAACTATTTTAACACCTTCATTGGTTAATACTACCCCGGTAAACAGGTATGATTACCAGGATTATATTTTCCGCCAGGCAGTAGGTGCAGATAATACCGTTTCTGTTTCCGGTGGAAAAGATAAAACCAAGTACTATGGTTCTGCTTCTTATCTGTATAACCAGGGTATTGTTAAAAACACTGATTTTAACAGGTATAGTTTACGATTGAATTTAGACCAGGTTCTGAACAAATGGGCTACGTTCAATATTAATATGAACTATATCTATAGTAAATCCAATGAAAAACCAGATGGTAACTCATTCTATTCTCCTACCAATGCGGTAACCATTATTGGTAATTATTATGATATTACCAAAAGAGATGCATTAGGAAATATTCAGGCGGTAGGTGAAAGAGGACGTGTGAATCCAGTATCCATCATTGAAGATTTCAAACAACAGGAACAAACCAGCAGAGCCATTACGGGTGCAGGTTTAAAACTAACCCCTATCAAGAATCTGGTAATAGATTTGCATTCCGGTATAGATAATTATAGTCAGAGTGGAACAACGTTTATTCCTCCGTATGCTTATAATGTAAGCACAGGCTTTTATGGTGGTGGTGCCACATTGGATCCTACCCTGAATGGTTATGCCAGTGCTGCTACCTATAACTATTTCCAGATTAACCATGATATCAATGCAACTTATAACTGGGCTATCAATAACAAATGGGCTTCTGTAACCCAGGTAGGATATTCATTGCAATATCAGAAAACCAATTATGTATTGGAAGAAGGAAGAGGTCTTGCCCCATTTGTTCAAACAGTTGACGGAGCCAGTACCGTTATTCCTGGATCTGATTCAAGAAGTGAGTTATCTGTTTGGGGTGAATTTATTCAGCAGAATTTCAAATACCGTAACCAGTTCTTTGTAACCGGCGCTATCCGTTTTGATGGATCATCCGTTTTTGGTCCTTCACAAAGAAACCAGGTGTATAAAAAATTAAGTGGTAGCTATGTTTTGTCTGGAACAGATTATTGGGCAAAAAGCGGTGTATCAAAATGGTGGAACCTGTTTAAATTGAGAGCAGCGTATGGAGAAGCCGGTAACCTGACAGGTATCAGTGCTTATTCAAGGTTTAATAATTATGGTTCTTCCTCTTTCCTCGGACAAACCTCTTTCCAGACAAGTACGCAATTGGCTAATACCAATGTTCGTCCGGAAAGACAAAATGAAATTGAAATTGGAACAGATATGGCATTTGCTGATAATCGCATCGGTCTTACTTTCAACTATTACCATAAAAGAGTGGATGATCTGTTGATCAGCAGAAGTATTGCGCCTACAAACGGTTTCTCAAGCTTATTGGATAATGTAGGTTCTTTACAAAATGTGGGTTATGAAGTAGTATTGAACCTGGTACCGATTAAATCAAAAACATTTAACTGGGATATGACCCTGATCTATAACCACAATGAAAACAAAGCCTTAAATACAGGTCAGTCAATCATCCTATACGCAAATAACGGTGGAGCACCTGTAGCTATTTTACAGAATCAGCCAATCGGTGTATTCTATGGAACTTTCTTTGCAACTGATGGAAGCGGGAAACAATTAAAGAACGCTGCGGGTATTCCACAAACTGAGTCTGGTATTCAAAATTCTCCTTCTGTCTATACTCCACAAAGAGACCCGATATCCGGATTACCAACAGGTACTGCATTGCAAAAAATTATCGGTAACCCTAATCCAAAATATACGGCTACCTGGACAAATGATTTCAGTTATAAGAAATTTGGTCTGCACGTGCAGTTAGATGCCGTTCAGGGACTGGATGTATTCAATGCAGATTTCAGAACAAGACAAGGTGTGGATAATGGTAAAGTAGCAGAACAGGAAGATATGGGATTAATACCACGTGGTTATATTGCCGGTGTGTATGGTATCCAGCAATGGAGAATCAATGACGGATCATTTGTAAAACTCAGGGAACTGGCAGTTAGTTACTCTGTAGGTAAAGTGAAATGCTTTAAGGATTTGAAAATATCATTTGGCGGCAGAAATTTATTCTCATGGGATAAATACAATGGATATGATCCGGAAGTGAATGCAGCAGGACAAAGCACCATTTTACGTGGAATTGATTTCGGAAGTGTTCCGGCTCCAAGAACATTTACTATCGGACTAAATGCTAAATTTTAAACCATTAAATCATTAATATGAAAAAGTATTTAATAAAATATAGTTTGAAATTCCTATTGATCGGATTGATCATGGGTGTTTCATCCTGTCAGAAAAATTTTACCAATCCGGGAGCGGCCACTTCTGCTTCGGTGCTTAACTCCGTAAACGGATTGACGGGCGTTGCCATTGGATTGCAAAACTGGTATTCTGCCGGACGTGGTGGTTTGGTATATAATACCGTTGCGGGTGGTGGTTTGCTTACCAATGAACTCTATTGTGTGAATTCTGGTAATACAGATGAAGCCCAGTTTGGAACAGGGGGTGGTACCGTACAGAACACAAATGGTATTGTTACCGGTATGTGGTCTGTAAGTAACAAAGTAATTTATGATGCCAATAATATCATTGCGAATGTAGGAATAGTAGGTGATAAAGGCTACGCGAGTGGGCTAATTGCTTATGCTTCTATTTTCAAAGCATTGGCTATTGGAGATATGGCTACTTTCTGGGATCATGTGCCTGATACAAGTGGTAATAATGTAAATTTTGTTACCAGTGCGGTAGGGTATGCAAGGGCTATTGCGGCTATTGATAATGCACTAACCGCTATCAGTGCCAATCCGATCAGTGCAAAATTTCTGACTAATGTGAATCCCGGTATTGACATTGTGAATACCTTATATGCACTCAAAGCACGTTATTCACTGTTTGCCGGTAATTATGCCGCTGCACTTGCTGCTGCCAATAGTGTTAACCTTAGCGTGAAATCTGTTTTCAACTACAGTACAGTTACTTTAAACCCGATTTTTTCTGTAGCCACTTCTACCAACAACGTGTTCCAGCCTGTTGACTCTGCTATGGGTTTACCTGCTGGGTTACAACCTGATCCAAACGATAAACGCGAACCGTTTTATATCGCTATTGGTACCAGTCCAAGATTTAGGTTAAGTGGGTTTGGAGCCGCAACCACTACCCCAATTCCTGTCTATCTGCCTGGTGAGATCATGTTGATCAAAGCTGAGTGCTATGCACAACAAAATGACCTGGTGAATGGCCTGGCCCAGTTAAACAATGTGGTTACCAAATTGCCTGCTGCCGATCCTTTTGGTGTAGGTGCTGCTTTGCCTCCCACTACTACTTCTTCACAATCTGACCTGTTAACACAGATCTATAAACATCGCTGTATAGAATTGTTTATGTCTGGTTTAAAACTGGCAGATGAGAAAAGATTCAACCGAGTAGTAGCGGAAAGAAAAAGAAGTTACCTGCCTTTCCCGTTTGTTGAAAGAAATGGAAATACCAATACACCATCCGATCCAGGATTTTAATATATCCCCCGATTTATTATCTGTATCGTTGTTACAAAAAGCCGTAAGAAATTACGGCTTTTTGCGTGTAAACCTGTCTACCGTTTCACGAATCATAGATTGCAAAACTGGTATTCGTGCTGATTGTCTTATTTTGCAAACTGCTCAGATAATTTTATTCCACTAGTATGCAGACTATCCATTTTACAAATCCCTGTATTTCTATTGCCGCCAAAAATGATATCGATGAGATTGTATCGTTGGTAAATAGTGCCTACCGTGGCGAATCATCTACAAAAGGCTGGACTACCGAAGCCGCATTATTGGATGGATTGAGAACCAATCATGCCAGTTTGGAGAAGCAATTCACCCAGCCGGGTGCCTGTTTATTGAAATACAAAACTGAAGAAAATCGTATTATCGGTTGTGTTTACCTGCAAAAGAAAGCAGATTCATTATACCTGGGCATGCTGACCGTTTCACCCGATTTGCAGAATAGAGGAACGGGAAAACAATTATTGGCAGCAGCAGAACTCTATGCTAAACAAGCAGGTTGTGATAGCATTACGATGACAGTCATTTCTGTTCGCCATGAATTAATCGCCTGGTATGAAAGACATGGATATACGCGCACGGGCGAAATGCAGGATTTTCCAAAAGAGAAAGAGTTTGGAATACCCAAACAAAAACTCTTCTTTATCATAATGGAAAAAAATATTGAATAGCTATAGTTAGTGAGGATGCGCTGATCAAATTATAGGTAACAATTAACAATATTTTTATTGCAAATAAGCCGCTGCATCTGTCTAGTGGAAAGTTCAAAAGCCTTTCCGGTTTTCCATGGATTATTAATTATCTTCAGGCAACCCAAATAACCCAATTGTATTCAGAAATCAATGTATTTGTTAAGTATACATATCAGAAATTGGTTTATATGTGTCTGTTTGGTAGCCTGTACCGGTGAAACAATCTATGCGCAGAGCAAAACACAACCGGCTACCGATTCCAGTTTTTTTCTTGCACATAAGAAAGGTTTATTGGGTAAAATCGGAAAAAGTTTATCCGTCAATGCTGCTCCCCCTGCCCTTCCGGCACGAGGCGTGATAAAAAATGAAACTGTATTTAACCAATACAAAGGAAAAATCATTCGAAATATTCGTATTCAGAAACTGGGATTTAATAAATCAGTAAACGATACTTCCCGAATAGATAGAAATATATTCAATGATATTGGAGATGCTTTACACCCAAGTACTGCAACCAAAGTAATCCTGAATAATTTGTTTTTCTCAGCCGGCGATACGTTGTATCCTTATTTATTGGCTGATAATGAAAGGTATCTGCGTAACCTGAGTTACTTACAGGATGCACGGATAAGTATTCAGGAATACCCAGGTTCTAAGGACTCAGTGGATGTAATCATCTTGTGTAAAGATGTATTTCCCGTTGGGGGAAGCCTGGATGAAGGAACTGAGAAATCTGCCAGTTTTTAATTAAATGATGATAACCTTTTAGGGACCGCCAATCGCATCCAGATAAAAAATTTTTTTGATGCCACACGAAACCCGAAATATGGATTAGGTTTTGAATTCATGAAAAGAAACCTGGGCGGCAGCTTTTTGAATGTAACGATCGGATATGAAAATGAAGCCCCTGCCTTTAATAGTGGGCGCAGAGAAGAAAAGGCACTTTACTTACGAGGAGATCTTCCCCTGGTTAGCCCTTATCATGAATGGACCGGAGCCTTTGAAATAGCAGATCATTATACCCGAAATGTTTACCTATCAGATTCTCTTTACAAGGCAAACTATCAATACAGTTATAAAAATTATGATGGCTGGATCGGATACAATATTGGTGCCCGGAAACAATTACAGCAAAATTTCAAATCCAGGTTAAAACGACTGATTGCCCTGAGATTGGTTGATAAAAATTTTTCAGTCTTACCCCAATATTTCCAAAACAACTATCAAATCAATTATAATAACCTTACTGCTGCCTTGGGATCCTATACCATTTTTGAACAAGACTTTTACCACACAAATTTTATTTACGGTTTTGGTCGTAATGAGGATGTGCCGGAAGGTTTTAGTATCGCTTTCACAGGAGGATGGACCAGTATTAACCATGTATCCAGGCCTTATATAGGGTTTGATTATCAGCGAAACTATTTTTCAAACAAGAGCAATTATTTCAATTACGCAATCCGGTTTGGAACTTATTATAACAATGGAAGGTTGGAAGATATTAGCGGACTAACCAGTCTGGAGTATTTTACCAAGCTTCGCAAACTCGGAAATAGTCGTTGGTTTTTAAGACATTTTATCAGCGGCAGTGTTACTCAATTGGCCCATACTTACCTGAATCAGCCATTACTGCTTACCAGCGATTATGGCATTCCGCAATTACCCAATCCTAATTTTCTGGCTTCTACCCGTGCTACCATCAATGGATCATCTGTTTTTTATAATACCTGGAAACTAGTCGGGTTTAGTTTTGCTCCTTTTAGTTTTGCTAATTTTACCTACCTAAAAACACAAGGTAAAGATTTTCAAACAGGAGATATATTTATGGCCATTGGCGGGGGTGTTAGAACAAGAAATGAAAACCTGGTTTTTGGGACCATGGAGCTAAAAGCCTATTATTATCCGAGAACCACCACCAATACTAACCAATGGAATATTACGCTCAATTCAAATATCATTTTCAAATACAATTCACAACTCATTAACCGACCTGATTTTATTAAAGTAAATTGATTACCTATTTTACGCTGAACCATTTCATCTAATTTTCTGTTACCATTAAAACAACAATTATGAAAAAATTGCTTACCATCCTCACTTTATCTGCCTTAAGCTTTATGACAGTTCAATCAAAAGCCCAGGATGAAGACAAATCTAAACGTCCGAGTCCACCAGCCAAAGTTTCAGAAACAATTAAGTCCGGTGCTACCATTACTATCGATTATAGTCAGCCAGCCCTCAAAGGCCGAACCATGGGAAAAGATGTTGAGCCCATGACAGGAAAAGTATGGAGAGCAGGAGCCAATGAAGCCACGATTTTTGAAGTAACCAAACCTGTAACAGTAGAAGGGAAATTGTTACCTGCAGGCAAATATGCTTTCTTTACGATTGCCAATGAAGGAGAATGGACGATTATATTTAGTAAAACCTGGGACCAGATGGGTGCTTTTGACTATAAAGAAGCGGATGATGCTTTAAGGGTAACTGTTAAACCCGGTAAATCTGGTAAATTCTATGAAAGACTAACGTATACTATCAGCAAAACGGGTAAAGTGTCGCTGCTTTGGGGGAACCTGGATCTGAGTTTTATGGTTAAATAAAGATGCTGTTTTTTCAGTAAAAGCCGGCATGCAATTCGCAACCGGCTTTTTTTTATATTCTATGAATTCAGAACCTTTGCAACTGTATTTTGTATTATGCTTATGAATAAATTAAGACATCCCTATGGTTCAGGCATATAATTTTTTAGCGAGTTGGCAATTGTTTCCCGAAAAATGCGATTTTCAATCAGGAATCACACCGAAAAGTGGCAACTATAAAATTGAAAGCATACGCAATGGGCATGCATTGAGCATCAGCATCAATTGGGTAAGTATGGATAACGAGGCTTTTTATACCCAATATGAAATAGTGCCAGATGGTGAATTACATCCTTTTGAGAATCAGGATATGGCTGATACGGTACAAGCCGAGATCGTAAATGCCTCTGCATTTGAAGTTATTTTCAGTAAAAATGAAGAAACCGTACTGGAGGTATTACATGAAATACTGCCCAATGGGTATATGAAGATCAGACAAAAAGGGTTTATAAAAGAGAATCTGCCGTTTACCAATACCGAAATCTATCACAAACAATTAAGCGTACTACCTTATGCTTCTTCTGTTGGCAGTGTTGCCATCAGGCCTACTAAAGAAGGCGTTATCAAACACAAAGCATTGTCTGCTATGGAGGAGCAAACCAATATGCAACTTGATCAGATACGGCAACAAATCGAATTACTGGCAAGACAGGCTCAGGAAATTCGAAAAAGAAAAGAATTGAGTTTACTGATTTATGAAGCCAGACTAGGTTTTAAACCACAAATAGGGCATGTCTATCATTTATATGAAAAGAAAGATGGTTCGCATATGCTGTCATTGGTAGCTCCGGCCGAATGGGGTGGCAAAGGGCCTTTTAAACAATTTGTCTCATCCGTCCGTTTGCTGGCAGATCACACCTGGGTAGAAATTGGTCAGTGATCTAATCAATCATTTAGAGATCCTTTAGTAAGCCGGCATTAATAGAAAGTGTTTTTTTATCCTGCGTATATAAAACCAAAGAATATTCTTCCTTTGAAAAAGAAGCAGGTAAACTGATTACACCATGTGCATCACCTTCTGCAGTTATCGTTTTGAATGCCATGACAATATTATGATTGGTTAGTATACTTCCTTTATTTTCTCCGGCGCATCAAAAAACTCCACCGTCAACGGCAAATTCAACGCTAAATCCACCAAAGAAGAAG
>CAIWKU010000181.1 GCA_903913355.1 uncultured Bacteroidota bacterium
AATACTGTTCTTCTGTACCAGCTGGCTGTAATTGTTTTCCAAATTGAATAACAGGTGTTGTGGCTTTACCGTTTTTTGCCATCACCGTAAAATGATGATCCATGCCGGATAGCATTTCATTGTCACGACCATTGATCGCAAATTTGAATGCGATAGTGGCCGACTGAAATCGATTAGCGGGACTCTGGTAATTACTAACTAAATGGGTGGGCGAAAGCGCTTTGGACACATAATTGCCCTGCACAACTTTATCTGCTTCAACGCTAAAATGATTTGAATGATAAATACTTTGCGTAAAACTCATAACTGAAACAATCGTAGTTATCAGGGTTAGACTGATTTTTTTCATAATACCCAAATTTACTTAAATCGGAAAGAGAATAGCCTTTGAAAAAGAACATTTTAGGCAGGGTTGTTATTCCTGTTTATTTTTGAAATATGATCTCAGCATTAAATAACCCGGTGTGGGAAGCACTTAGTTCTGAACAAGCCTCTTTTAATATTGGAAACGGAAACGTAAAATACTTTCCGCAGGATATTGCCCCATTTATCGGGATGGAGAACTGGGACGAAAAAGATAAAGGGAAACTGCTCGAACAAATTCCTTCCAACAGGTCTTTTTCGGTAATGATTGCCAATCAGATTACCCTTCCTCCTTCTGTTCAAATCATTTTTACAATACCCCTTTACCAGATGTATTGCCCGGTATTACAGCCTTTTATACTTCCCGCTATAAAGGTCAGGAATTTACAGGATACAGATATTGCTGAAATGTTAACCCTTACAGCTTTAACGAAGCCCGGTCCTTTTTACGAGAATACAATCCGATTGGGTAATTATTATGGCATATTTCATGAGAATACACTGGTTGCTATGACAGGTGAGCGATTAAAATTGACTGGCTATACAGAAACCAGCGCCGTTTGTACACACCCCGATTACCTTGGCAAGGGCTATGCCTCCCATTTACTCTCGCATGCTTCGGAAAAAGTGTTACAAAACGGTCAGATTCCATTTCTACATGTAAGAAAAGACAATCTTAGGGCAATACAGGTATATGAAAAGCTTGGTTTTCAGAAAAGGGCATCTGTATATTTTGCTATTTTTAAACCAGCCTGAGCTTTTTCTATTCTTGTTAACTGACAGTCCACCTGTCGTTTTCTTCAACATGATTAAGATCATATCAATTAGACAAATTCATTTTTATCTTTATTTCAGGAGAGTTGCATACCAGCTACTCGGGTAAATCATTGAATAAAAATTGGAAACATGTCTGTAGTAAACTCTGTAAAAAAGCAATCATTACTTTGGTTACGGATGGTTTCCGTACTAATTGACTTTTCCGTAATATATAGCATCACTATTTTACTGGCAGCATTAATCTATACATTCGGATATATCGGGTATGATACTATACTCATCACCGTTTTTATTGCTTACTATTTTATTTCTTATTTATTTTTTGATGGGAAAACCCCAGCCAAATTTATAACAGGCATTGAGGTAGTAAAAATGGATAGAACTGCTCATTCCCTCAAGAATATTTTCCTGAGAGAGGTTCTTGCAAAAGGCGTATTGGGGTTATTTCTGCCTCTCTGGGTTCTCAATCATGTTTTCCCTCTTAAAGTAATCCTATTTACGGTGGCTTTCTTTATTCTACTCCTGGCGGTTTCTTTACTTCTGCTGCTGATTTTTAAACGCAGCTGGTGGGAGATGATGTCACAAACGCAAACCAGTAAAGCAGCAGCGCCCAAAAAAGCAGTACAACATGCATTTATTTTTATAACGGTTGTGCAATTACTCTCTGTTTGCTATACAATACTACCTTATACGATTGGGAAGAAACAAATTCAGACTTCTTTTTCTTATCCTGCTTACCCGGAAACCAACGAAATCAAACAGTACACCCATTTTATTAAAATGGAAGCAAATAACCCGGTTGATTACCTATTCGGGCTGTTTCAAAAAAACGACCTGGTGGTTCTTTCAGAAAGGATGCATACCGAATACACACAATATGAATTAATAGACAAAGTGATTTCTGACCCTCGCTTTATAAAAGAGGTGGGTAATATATTCACAGAATGCGGCTCTGCCAGCTTTCAGGACACACTGAATACCTATCTCCATACTGTTTATAAAACAGAAGACGATTTAAACAAAGCCACGGCTTTCTTACAGAGAAACAGTAATGCAATCTGGCCTTTATGGGACAATACCAATTTGTTTGATCTGCTAAAAAAAGTAAATACAATAAATACAGCATTACCGGACAGCCAAAAAATTCATTGGTATTTTACTGATCTGGAAGTCAATTGGGAAACCATGACACATGAAAAATTTATACAGTCGTATACGAACCCATTACGTGATAGCATGATGGCAGTGCATACCATCAGCCATTATCAACAAAATATTTTGCAACACAAAAGAAAGAAAGGTCTTGTCATCATGAATACACGTCATGGCTATGGACTAATTGATGAAAAGCTCGGGAAAAGTATACAACAAAAATATCTGGGCACAGCCGCTTTCCTGATGCGCAGTTTCCCTGGAAAAGTTGCCACAGTATTGATTAATTCTATATCCATACAATATGGTTACCTGTTTACCCCTATGCAAAATGGCAAATGGGATAGGGCGTTCGAGCTTGCCGGTAATCCAGAAATTGGATTTGATTTTAAAGGCAGTCCTTGTGGAGAAGATGTGTTTGATGCCGGGTTTTTTAGTAAGCAATCCGTCAGGTATCAGGATGTATTTACAGGATTTATATTTTACAAACCATTGTCAAAGCACATTGAACGCAATGGGTTTCCACATGAATTTGATGGGTTTGAAGATACTGTATTACGCAGACAGGCTTGTGTAAATAAAGAAACAGCGGAGTCTTACAAAAACTATATTTTACTATATAAGCAACATCCCGACAAGCCGGTTGTGAACGGTCAGGTAAAATACGCTTTTATGTATAACCTGGTTAATATTGAGCTTGTACCTGGGTTATTAGTACTGTCTTACCTGATAGC
>CAIWKU010000182.1 GCA_903913355.1 uncultured Bacteroidota bacterium
CGGTGGGAGGTTTTGCCGCTTACCTGGGATAACCAGTTTACTAGTCACCATCCTTATGGATGGAACCAGACAGATATGATTCAAGCCAAGGGCCTTGAATCGGTTTTTGGGGTGGGGGTGTTTGCTTCGATGGGGGTGCTGAGTGTGCAATTGAACCCGGAATTTGCTTATGCGGCCAATCCTAATTTTGCGCATTCGGCGAATTATGGGGCCAGTACGAAAGGGGGCTATCATCATTTTTTTCCCGGACAGTCTTCAGTGCGGTTGAATTTGGGGGCGGTTTCCTTGGGGGTTTCTACAGAGAATATATGGTGGGGGCCGGGGATGAATAATTCTTTGTTGATGAGTAATAATGCGCCGGGGTTTTTGCACCTGACCCTGAATTCAAGAAAGCCACTGAAAACAGCGATTGGGAGCTTTGAATGGCAGTTTGTGAGTGGGAAAATGACGGAGGATACTACCGTGTTGTTGGAAAATAAAAACCTGACCACTACTTATTATAACCCACTTACTTATGGCGGTGATGGGTATTCTGGCCCTTATGACCCCTCCAAGAAATGGCGGTATTTTAATGGGATAACCGTTACTTATCAGCCTAAATGGATGCCAGGGTTGTTTTTGGGGGTGAGCAGGATTGCGTATGCCTACAATGACTCATTGCGTAATGGAGATCCCAGTTTCTTAAAGAGTTATCTGCCTACTATTTTCGGGGTTTTCAGACAGAATTATGCGTATGGACTGAACCTGCCCGCAGGCAGTAAGCGATATAAGCAGATGGCCAGTGTTCATTTCAGGTATATTTTTGAAAAATCGCATGCTGAATTGTATGGGGAATATGGATGGGGTGATAACCAGTATAATATCCGGGATTTTGTTTTGAATGTGGATCATTCGAGGGCGTTTATATTGGGGGCTCGTAAATTGATGCCGTTGGCTAAGAACAGGTGGCTGGACTGGCAGTTTGAGATGACGCAGATGAGCCAGGCGCCTAGTTATCTTGTTCGTACTGCGGGTAATTGGTATGGGTACCAGGGTGGGTATACTAACCAGAGCCGGATAATGGGGGCGGGGGTTGGGATGGGGAATAATGTGCAGACTTTTATGGTGAGTTGGGTGGAGGGGTTTAGCAGATTAGGGGTTAAGATGGAGCGGTTGGAGCATGATCCGGATGATTATGCGGTTAAGTGGGTGGATGAGTCTGTAGGGTTCTTGGGGCAGAAGCGGGTGGGGAGGGTTTTGGTGAGTGGGGAGGTGCAGGGGGTGGTTTCTAGTGGGTATCTGTGGATGCAGGGTAATAGTGCTTTCAATTTGCGTTGTGTGATTAAGGGGGTGTATCGGTTTTAGATGATAACCTTTAGAAGCTGGATCGCAAAGAACGCTATGAACCGCAAAGGACGCAGGGAAATTCTTTGCGTCCCCTGCGGTTCCCTGCGTTCTTTGCGATGCTGCTTTTCCTGGGGGATAAAATTAAGTTGAGTCCATAGAAATAAATAATAGAATTTAAAAAAGAAATAAGCAAGTCTATTTTGAAACTAACTATAAAAACATATTTCCTCATTCTGTCTCTATTAATCAATACTTCAGAAATCTACTCACAGTCGGTTTCGAATGATATGGTGAAGGAGAGTTTTCGGAATGAGCAGTTATTGAATCATTATGCCCCTAATCAATCGCTTTGCATTAATGCCAACCAGGTAAGTCTGCATGATCTGGATTCGGCATTGGGTTTTGATAGGAGAAGCAAAACACTTCGGTTTACACGCAAGAACCTGGTGATTGGTTTTATGCCTGTTAGTCTTACTAATTTGTATAATTCGCAAACCCCCTATGACTGGAACCTGGGTTCGATGATACCTGCCAGGGGTTACCAGGCTATGGTTAGTTTGGGAGGGTATGCGCAGATAGGGAAACATATCACCATCCAGGTAGCACCGGAAATTGTATCGGCACAGAATTCTTATTTTCAAACTTTTCCGCAGGAATTGGGTACGGCTGTTTGGGCCAGTTATTACCGGTTTTTGAATACTTCGGATATTCCGGAGCGTTTTGGAAACGGGGTATATCATAAATTATTTGCAGGGCAATCCAGTATCCGATACAATACAAAATCATTATCGATTGGTATTTCTACTGAAAATCTTTGGTGGGGGCCGGGATACCGGAATGCGCTGATCATGAGTACCAATGCGCCGGGTTTTTTACATGGTACCCTGGAAACCCGTAAACCCATTGTTACCGGTATTGGTGATTTTGAAGGGCAGGTGATTGCAGGTGGCTTAGAGAACTCGGGTATTTTACCTCCCAGAACCAATAGCGTAGATCCCTCGGGCAATTTTGTTTATCAACCGAAACCTAATCATCTTAGATATATCACCGGGATGGTGCTTAGCTGGCGCCCCAAATGGGTTAAGAAAATGTACCTGGGTTTTGCCAAGACTTCCTATTTGTATGCAAAAGATATTACCAATCCATTGGATGCATTGCCTTTACAGGGATTTTTTGGGGATGCGATTACTGCATCTGAACGGAATGGTCATAAATCTTCTCTGGGTTCTGTTTTTGTTAGATACCTGATGCCGGAAGATCATGCGGAAATGTATATGGAGTATGGGAGAAAGGATCAAGCGGTGACTTTGCTGAATATTATTCCGGGTGCCAATATGTATAGAAGGGCGTATACGGCGGGGATTAGAAAACTATTTGCTTCTGCTAATAAAAGTCATATTCAATTGGTAGCTGAATTAACTCAATTGGAAGCGCCTACAGCGGCTTTACTCAATAATCCGGACAGCTGGTATACTGATCCGTATGTGCGGCAGGGGTATACCAATATGGGTAAGGTATTGGGTGCGGGTATTGGTCCGGGGAGTAATAGCCAGACGCTGGAAATCAGTTGGGTGAGGGGTTTGAAAAAAATTGGGTTACAGTTTGAGCGATTACGTCATAATAATGATTTTTATTATTATGGGTTTCAGTCGATTGGTGATTTCAGGAGGTATTGGACGGATATTTCGACTACTTTGAAAGCCCAGTGGAATTATCATCATTTTCTTTTTTCGGGGCAGTTGGGGGTGATTCGGTCCTTGAATTATGAGTGGTTGGTGATACAGGTAGATCCTAGTAATTATTTTGCGCCGAGTAGTGAGGTGTTGAATATTGAGGGGAGGGTGGGGGTGAGTTATCGATTTTAGGGATTTCCTCTGCGTTCCTTGCGGTTCTTAGCGTTCTTTGCGTTACAGCTTTTAAGGGCTTTATTAATAAGCAGGTATTCATATTTGTTAAGTAATACTAATTAACCTTTAAAAGCCGGAGCGCAAAGAACGCTAAGAACCGCAAAGAACGCAAAGATTTATTTTTCCTTTCCGATTATTATGAACAAGCTCATTCCTGCTAGTGCAATGATGGCACCTAATAGGGCGCCTATGGCGAAATGTAATTGGTTCTTTTTGAGGGGGAGGAGGGGTTCGTCTACTATTTGGATGGTGGGGGTTTCCTGGATGAGGGCGGTTTTGCTCATTTCGAGGTTTTTGACGATTTCGGCGTAGATGGTTCCCTGCATATATTTTTCGCGGGTGGATATTTCTGCGTTTGCCTGGTTATTACTATAAGCAGGATTTAGATCCAGCAACATTCGGTTGGCGGTGCCTGAGGAATAGGTTTTTTGGTTTAGGGTGGCTTCTAAACTGTCTGCTTTGTTTTGTAATCTTCTTACATTATTACTTAGCCTTCTTGTTTTGGCTTCAATATAAAAATCGATGGTTGATTTGAGTAATCGCTGGCAAAACAGCTGGCATAGGTTTTCATTTCGCATGGTTACTTCCAGTTCAAAGAAACCCAGTTTTTTATCGGGTTTGGCAATCGATAATTCATCTTCTGTTATCTGCTTGATGATTCTTTGCAAAAGACTATCCTGTAAACGATTGGTTTTTTTGTTTACAGGGAAATTAATTTCTATCCCCACTTTCGAGCTATTCAGCCATTTTGTTTTCCATCCATACGATTCTGCATATACATCTGCCAGCGATTTTCCGCTACTATCAAACGCTGTTAATAAAGTTTTTCGGATCAGGCTTTGGCTTTTGACCAGTTCCAATACATTATCTCCCGCCAATACACCGCTGGCACCGGTTAGTCCGCCTATATCAACGCCCATTTGTCCGGCGAGGGCCGACATGATAGAACCGCCGCCTGCTTTGGATTCTTCTACTACAAAACTGGTTCGGCCCATATAGGTGGTGGGTTTGAGCCAGGCGTAACCAAGGCCGATTAAGGCGCCGATTAGGGCGGCTAGTAATAGTTTGCGCCAGAAGCTTAGGGTATATACCAGGAGGGCATTGTAGTGCTTTATCTTTTCGCGGAAGGAAAAGGGGGCATCTTCGGGGATGGGCTCGGGGGTATATAGTTTGTTTTCCATTTTTTAAAATTTCCTTTGCGTTTTTTGCGTGTTCATTGCGTCCTTTGCGTTACTGCTACTAGTGGTAACCTTTACAAGCTGGAGCGCAAAGGACGCCCGCCTGAACGGCATAGTCGGGCAGGCAGAGGACACGCAATGAACGCCGAAGGAGAGATTCATTTTTTATAGTTTTAGGATGCTCATTAGACTGACTAAGGCTGTTAAGGAGCCGGTGATGGCGGAGAGTTCGATGATGGAGAGGCCCCTTCTTTCAGTATCTACTCTTTCCGGTACTATGATTTTACTGCCTGCTTTTACGGTTGGGTAGATCCGGAAAAACAGGAAATGGTGAATTTTACGGCTGATGCCATTGCTGTACTGGATATAGGCTTTTCGCAGGTTTCCTTTATCGGTTACTCCACCTGCATCGGAGATATAGGCCGTGAAACGGGCTGATTCAAAACTGATGATCTGCGGGTTGAATACGGCGCCTTTCACTTCTACAAAGGGTTCATTCCTGGGTATATAGATACTATCATCCGGTAATAAGAGAAATTTCTGACCATTGATTTCCTGGTTGGCCAGTAGGGTGGTTCCTACCCGGGTATTGTTTCGGAATACCTGTACATCTTTCATGGAAGCATAGGGTGAAATGCCACCCGCACGTTTGATGACTTCCTGAACGGTTTCATCCCTTTTTTCCAGTTCATAATCGCCGGCATACAGTACTTCTCCTCGGAGTTTTACGCTACCTAAGGATACATAATTGAGTAGGCGGGGTACGAATATATAATCCTGGGGTTTGATCATCATCATACCTGCCTGGGTATTGCCTGTGGCAGAATCCATATCTACTTTTATTACCTCAAGCAGTTTATTGGCAACCGTATCTGCTTTGTTTTTTTCGAGTCTGGAAATTTCTACTTTATGACTGGCTGCCTGGTTGGTAAAGCCCCCGGCCATTACAATCAGATCCTGTAAGGTCATGCCTTGTCTGTATTGAAAAATACCCGGTGCTCGTACATTGCCGCCAACACTTACGGTTGGGATATCCTGCAAGCTGTCTTTTGAAATAATAAAGATGGAATCTTCTTTGATCAGGGAAATATCGGGTGCAGATCCGCTAAGTACTTTGGTAATATCGAAGGATTTGAAATCTCTTTCTCCATTGGGTAACCTGCGTTTGATATAGCCATTTTTTACAAAAGCATCTTCCCGTAACCCGGCTGCTTTTTGTACCAGTTTTGAAAGCGTTAATCCATTGGTGAGTTCATAATTGCCCGGACGTTGTATACCGCCTGTTATATAAATTCTGTTTTCATAGCGGGGTAAGAGTTTATCAAAGAAAACAGAATCGGCATTGTGTAAAATGAAATAGGCAAAATCTGTTGACGACACGTCCCGGATTCTTCTTTCCTGGCTAACCATTTGCACCACTTTGGCTGACTCTGTATAAGCCGTATCGCCCAATCCACCTCCATATCGCAAGAGATCGGCCAGGGTTTCTTTTTCCAGTAATTCATAAATAGCCGGTCTTTTTACCTCTCCATTTAAGGATACTCGTTTTTCGTATACCGGGAAGCGGATGATATCCTGGTCTTCCAGGCGAATATTTTCCGGTAGGAGACCGGTTTGGAGGAAGGTATAAAAATCGATGGTCTGGATGACTTTATTATTTCGAATCAGTTCCAGTTTTCGTAGTGATCCATTTTGTGAGGGTCCGCCGGATTTGTACAATACATTGATAAAACCTGCCAGTGAAGAAACATTGTATTGACCGGGTAATTGTGCCTCGCCGATGATATGGATGGTGATGCTTCTTACATTTCCGAGGGTTACATAGAGTTTGGTGATACCGGAATTCAATCCGGGATACACTGTTTTCATTTTTGCGCGAATCTTGTCTGTTGCACCCTCTACGGTTAGTCCTGAGAGTGCTACAATGCCCCCATGTTCCAGGTCAAAATTTCCTTCGCGGGTTAGTTTATTGGTGATATTGGTTTCGTTGAGTCCGGTAAGGGTTACGGTTAATTCATCGCCGGGCCCGAGTATATAATTTTTGGGTGTACCCATGTTCAGGTTGGGTTCGAAAGATACATTGGGGTTGCTGAAGAAATCGTAGCCATAATAGACGGATCTTTTCCTTGCTTCGGGTACTTCAAATACCCAGGAGGTATCGCGTAAAAAATTAGCAGTATCCAGGATCAGGTTTTGCGATTTTGTTTTTGTTTTTGAAGAACCCTGCAGGTCTACCAGCCTTTTTTTGAAGGTATTTACCTGTGAGGGGCTCATTCCCTGACGTACCAGCATTTTCATGGCATCGCTTTCTGACATGCCACTTTTTTGGGCCTGTTGCCAGAGTTGCATGATTTGCTGATCGGACATTTGGCCGGATTTGCCAAAGGAGGCGCCGGATAGGTCCTGGGCAAAAATGGTTGTGGTGCCCAAAAGTGTGAGGCTGAGCAGGAACAGGAAATAGTATTTCTTCAGGTTGGAGTTCATTCTGTGCAATATAAACATTGGTACGAATATCGGTATTTAATGGGATGTGAGGGTATTGAAATCAATGTGAAATCCTTAATTTTTAGTTAGGGGGGCACTTAGCGTTTTTTGCGTGTTCATTGCGTCCTTTGCGTTACTGCTTCTAATAGTACTTTTAAAAGCGGGAGCGCAAAGGACGCAATGAACACGCAACGAACGCTAAGGGGGGGGGTTAGAGGCCGTAGGTGAATCCGAGGCTGTAGTTTTTGTTGGTGTAGGTGGTTCCGGCTATTTTATCATCGGTGTGTTGGAGTTGGAGGTAGGCATTGATATAGAGTTTATGGGTGCATTCATAGGATATTTTCGAATAGAATTCTTTCCGGATGCTTTGGAGATCGAAAAGAAAATGGGGTTGGGGTTGCTGGAAATATTGCTGATCGATGGTTCCGGGGCCCCCTTTTCGCATTGCCTGGTAGCGTAACAGGATTTTTAGTCGGGGTAACGGGGTATATTTTGCTGTGAACAGGAGCCTGTCGGCATTATTACCCATCCAATCGCCCATCAGGTAACCATCATGGGTATAGTTTTGTGCGGGGAGCAGGTTCCGGTATACGAAGGGATTGATACGGGTATATTCCATGCCCAGGGTTAGGTAGGGCAGGCCGATATCGGTAACCGATCCGCCAAGGGTAAAGCCCAGCTGGTTTCTGCTGTTTACCGGGTCGAATATGGTGGAGAGCCTGATCTCATCAATAAACAGGGTTGCATATAGATGTGTTTTTCTGATCTGGTTGCGGGAGCTTAGCTGTAAAAATACCTGCTTGTTTGAGCCTGCATTGTTGTTTCCATTATTAATCAGGTTATCATAAATGGCATAGATAAAAATGGGATTCAGGTAGCCGATGTTTAGTCGGTCAGTAAAAATGACATTTTCTCCAAAGCTGATGTCCAGGCCTTTGGTGGGGGTGATTTGTATGCTATGGCTGGACATGTATTTTGATACATAAATAATGCGTTGACCGCCATAGGCTGTTACGCCGGTATTATAAGTGGCTGTGGAATCAATGATATTAGAATTCAGCCAGGCATGGGTAAAATTGAAACTAAGCCAGGGCAGGAGTTTATAATCGAATCGTAAATAGGGGTAGGTAGGCGCTTTATCGGACAAAACGATTCTTCCGTTTTCTCCATAGCCCCAGGTAAGGTAATCCTGGCCAAAACTGACCACCCCGTTTTTCCAGCTATATGCAATGCCGCCCCTGAGTTCCTGGTAGTTCTGGCTTTTGTGGTTGAGTGCCACCCTGGTAACGATACCGGTTTCGGGGGTGTTTTGTTTGAGACTATCGATAGCGGTTCCTCTTTCCGTGATATCATTATAGGAAAGATAAAAACCCCAGTGTTTACCTAGGTAGCCATAGATATTCAGTCCATTACTGGCTTGTATTACATTACTGCCATTGCCAGGAATGGTGCCTGCGGAAAGGATGGGATCGATTCTGATAAGTGTATTGTTTCCGGAAGCTGTGAACATACGCCAGCGATTGGCGGTATCTTTTTTTAGGAATTTGGTTTGTATCAATTGCATGGATGGTTGAAAGGACTCATCACTAAACTCCTGTTTGTAGAAGTTCAGTTCTTTTCTTTCTACCGGTGTGAGTTGGCTTTGTTTTGTGAGCAGGGTATCGAGGCAATTTTCTATATAGATTCTGGGGATGGGGCGGATATTATCGTTATATACGATCAGGCCTTTCTGGGCCATGCGGTATAGGTAATTGTATATTTCGGAGTGGGGGTTTTCCCAGATGGTTTGTGATTGGAGTTTGGGGGTTAGGAGGCAGAGGAGACATAGGACACCCAATAATCTCATTTTTGGGGGAAGAATTGCTGGGTGAGATTTATTGATTTTCAAAACTTGTTTTTTATTTAATGTAAACGTTGGTGGGGATTGAAAATTGTTTTCCCCTCTTTGCGTTCATTGCGCGTCCATTGCGTTCTTTGCGGTACAGCTTTTAAAGGTTTGATTATTTATCTAAGCCTTATATTTAGTGCTAATGAAAATACCATTAACAGCAGTAACGCAAAGAACGCCCGCCTGAAC
>CAIWKU010000183.1 GCA_903913355.1 uncultured Bacteroidota bacterium
GATTTTCAAAACCACGTTAATCGTTTATTTGATACCATATACCACTATACTATTTGAAAAAGTGGCCAGGTAAACATGTCCGTTTACAATAGTAGGGCTTGAAAATTTAGCATAACTCCCTACAGCATCCTTAGTGATCGTTTGATCACTGTTCCAGAGTTCCTTATTGATATTACTGGCATCGAAAGCACGTAAAATAGCCGGACACACACTATGTTCCGCGTCACAACTTTTTGGATAAACCGCCCAAAGGATACCAGTGCCTGCAGTTGTTCCATTAGATGAAACTGATAGCAAGGCGCCGCTTTGTCCGGTAGGTCCGCTGGCAGAAGATAAAATTTGGTTACCCATATCAAACTGATTGGTGGAGCGGTTAAAAGGAAGCGCGTGTAATTGGTCATTTTCAGACCATACATAAACATATTCTGGACCACCTCCAAAATAGGCTGCCTGACAATGCATATTAGCATTGCCATTTAAGGCAATGGTTTGTTGAACCTGATTGGTAGTAGTATTAAACCCACCCATATTATCTTTATTCAATAGATAAATATTTCCGTCTTTACCCGCCGTAAAAAAATAGTTGGAATTGGGTATCAGAAATGAGCCCATGCTGCCATAATCAAGATCATTATCTTCCAGGTATTGGTAATTAAAAGGAGTATAGTATGTATTTACCTGTAAACTACTTCCGGATACAGATAATTTCATAGCACTTTCTCCGCGGTTTCTAGGATTTGTAGGATCATTGGTAACACCTACCGTTCCATTGCCGACTACTACATACAGGTTGCCGGCATTGTCTGCAGACATACCATTACCGCTTTCCCACAAACCACCATCCCCTCCATCTGGAGTATCATTGTACACAATTTTTTGGGAAAGCGTTTTGGAATCATAGCCTAAAATCCAACCATGATAAGGACCCCAGTCGCAATGCGATGAAAACGTTACATATACCAATCCATTTACCAGTGTTAGTGCTTGCCGTTGGTTTTGTTTTTGGGCATCAAAACTAAGTGTATTGTTTACGCTGCCATCTCCGGATCCCTGGTAAGTAGCAGTGATTTGAACCGGACTACCCGTCATTTCGCTGCCGGTAGTAATATTAACGGCATGCAGGTATTGAACAAAACGGGTACCATCTGTACTGCGGGCAACAAAATACATAGTTTGGGCTGCTGAATCAATAACCGGTGTTCCTACAATACCAATACTGCCACTAAAATCCTGGTAAGCACCACCACAGGCTCCTTTCATGTCGGTATTACGCGGTGGGCGCATTCCGGAAGCGATGTAACTTTTCTGCCAATATAAATTACCTGCATCGGCATCATAAGCATAAACAGAATTATTAACAGTAGCAATATAAACCACATTGTGTGTTCCGGAGCCAATGCTAACATTACCCACTACCAGTGGTTGCGCATATACCTGGTCGTCTACTTTTAAAGTAAATAGCTTTCCAAACGTTTGTGTATTTACATTCGTAGTGGTCAGTTTTGTTTCCAGGCTGTTCCAGCCGGAACGGTTGTTATTATTGTGCTGGGTAAGAACAGAAACATGCTGATCATTGGGAACCACAACGGGCTGGGTGGTGCTGTTGCCTTTGTCTTTGCAGCCAAAAAATACAAGCAGCAATACGGATAATATTGAATTTTTCATAAACAGGCAATCGTTATTGGGTAAACATACTATTTTCCGGGATATACGAATCCAGAATTGAATAGATTACCAAAGATGTTGGGATATCCCAAATTAAAGACACAAAACTATACCATAGTGTTGTATGAAGCGCAGAATTGCGGGCATGAATTTTCTAAAGATGCTTATTTCTCAAGATCTTTTAAAGAGGTCCTGATCAAAATGCTATTTCAGCTTAACCGATTTCAGGGTTTGTGAATAATCAAGATATAAAGCATTGGTGGTAGTTCCGGGAACTTGTGAATATTCTTCAAATCTAACCATACCTACTCCAGGAGAAATATAAATTACGTTTGTATAAGTAATATTTCCATTACAGTCTTTGACATAATATATGTTTTTATAGCAACTGTAGGAATTTATTGTGTAGGTAGAAGCAAAACCATAAAAAGCATCTAGTCCAATACAACTGGGATTTGAAAAGTCCTGTTCCGATCCAATTAAATATCCATCAGAAGGGGTAAGTATAAAAATAGGGGCGGGTGAGGCTAATGCATTAATACTATCTAACTCATAAATACTAGTATTTGTTGGATCTACCGCCAGCAGGCTGCCGGTACCAAACCAACCCAATGAATCGGTGATACCATAAAAAGTTACCCCGCTACGACTAGTAATCTGGCTATTGATATAGGTTGAATCTGAATAGACCTCTCCAATAGTACCATCTGTATTGAAAATAGAATCCTGGTATATCCAGGTATTTCCCGCTTTTAATGGCCAGATAGAAGTACTACTGTTAGAACCGGCACTGGTTGATGATGCAGATTTAGAACAGCCCCAGATAAATATGAGGGCGGGGAATACTAATAAGAATAGTTTTTTCATCTAATGCGCTTTATATTAACTACGATATAGAGTCAAAATTAGTACCGATTGTTAAATCTGTTGCTGTTAAAAAAATGCCAAACCCTTACCCGCCGCGA
>CAIWKU010000184.1 GCA_903913355.1 uncultured Bacteroidota bacterium
ATCGATTACTTATTGAGCAATAAGAAGGCGATTGAGGCCTTCGAAGCAAAAATGGTATAGTATTAGTATTCAGCCAATAGAAGCGAACTTCATGAAAGAAACCTTATTAGATGTACAAAATGTAACAGTTCAATTATCCGGCAATATGGTGTTGGAGGATATTACATTTTCTGTATCTGAAGGAGAGATGCTTGCTGTTATTGGTCCATCAGGAAGCGGGAAATCTACTTTAATAAAAGTTCTGGCGGGTAATTACCTCAGCAAGGGCACCATAAAATATGCTGGTAACCCAAGAATTATTACGATTGCACAACAGCATTATTTTAAGAACCTGTCCAATACTTCATCATTCTATTACCAGCAACGATTTAATTCAGCCGATACAGAAGATGCCTTAACTGTATTAGAAGCTTTGGCCGCAGAAGGATTCAATGAACCACAGATTGATGAAGTGTTTTCTTTGTTACATGCCAGTCATGTTAAAAAAACTCGACTTATTCAACTGTCAAATGGTGAACATAAACGCTTTCAGATTGCGAAAGCCATCCTGCATCAGGCAGATTGGCTGTTGCTCGATAATCCCTTTATCGGCCTGGATACTAGTGCACGAAAACTATTAAACCAGATAATTGATAACCTCTTTCAAAAAGGCATCAGACTATTTCTGGTTACATCCGTATCAGAGATCCCAGACGCCGTTACCCATATAGCTATGTTGAATAACGGCAAGCTAAAGCCGGTAATTACACGGAGAGAATTTATTGAATCACAAAAGACATTGCCTGTTTTGTCAGGTGCCCAAGCAATTCATGCCGGATTAGTGAGTCAGTTAATACCAGCCTATCACTACCCTGATTTTACAGTGGCAATCAAAATGGTCAATACAAATGTTATTTATCATAACCGAACAATTCTGCATAACATAAACTGGGAAGTAAAAAAAGGAGAATGCTGGAGTTTGTCGGGACATAATGGCTCAGGAAAGTCAACCTTGTTAAGCCTTGTAAACGGGGATAATCCACAGGCTTTTGCAAATGAAATATACCTATTCGATAGAAAAAAAGGAACCGGTGAAACCATCTGGGACATTAAACAGAAGATAGGCTATGTGTCGCCGGAACTACATCATTATTTTGATGCCGCGGTCTCCTGTTTTGAAGTGGTGGCTTCCGGCTTATTTGATACCATTGGATTGTTTAGGATAATTAGTGAGAAGCAAAAAGCAATCGTAAACCAATGGATGGATATTTTATCTGTTAAACGTTTTGAAAAAAGAATGTTTAAACAGTTATCAAATGGAGAGCAAAGACTGGTATTGCTGGCAAGGGCGCTGGTTAAAAACCCGCCTCTCCTGATTCTGGATGAACCTTGCCAGGGATTGGACGATGCATCAACCAAACAGTTTATTGCTTTAATTAACGATATATGCGTGCATTTAAAAAAGACTTTGGTGTACGTAACGCATTACCAGCAGGAAATACCTGCATGTATTAACCGTTCCTTACAATTAGCGAATGGAAGAATTGCAGCTTAATCAAATTTGAAATAAATAAGCAGGATGGAAAAAAAGATAGCAATAATTATGGGCGACGGAATTGGGCCGGAAGTAACCGAGCAGTCAATAAAAGTATTGAATGCAATCGGCCGTCGTTTTGGCCATCAGTTTCATTATACATATGGGTTGATGGGTGCGGATGCGATTGATAAAACCGGAAACCCATTGCCTGATGAAACTATTGTAACCTGTCTTGAATCAGATGCTATTCTATTTGGTGCAATTGGCCACCCGAAATATGATAATGACCCAACTGCAAAAGTAAGACCCGAACAAGGCTTATTAAAGCTTCGAAAAGAACTTCAGTTATTTGCGAATATCAGACCGGTTAGTACGTATCCATCCTTACAGCATTTATCGCCCCTGAAAACTAAACAACTGAAAGATGTTGACTTTGTGATTTTCAGAGAACTTACCGGAGGAATCTATTTTGGAAAGAAAGAATTAAGTGAAGATAAAACACAGGCTTCGGATCTCTGTGTATATAGCAAACATGAAATAGAAAGGGTTTCGCATCTTGCATTCCAGTATGCACAAAAGCGCAAAAAAAAACTCACGCTGGTAGATAAAGCAAATGTGCTGGAAACTTCCCGTTTATGGCGTAAAGTGGTTCAGGAGATTGCATTGCAATATCCGGATATTACAGTTGACTATATGTTTGTTGATAACGCTTCTATGCAAATTATTTTATATCCGGCACAATTTGATGTTGTATTGACTGAAAATATGTTTGGCGATATAATCAGTGATGAAGCAAGTGTATTAACGGGCTCATTAGGTTTATTGCCTTCGGCTTCGGTAGGCAATAAAACAGCTTTGTTTGAACCTATTCATGGCTCTTATCCGCAAGCTGCCGGAAAAAATATTGCAAACCCTTTAGGTTCGATTTTATCCTCAGCCATGTTACTGGATCATTTTCAGTTCACAGCTGAAGCGGCAGCTGTCAGGGCTGCCGTAGAGTGGACACTGGCAAATGGTTTTGTATCGAAAGATATTGATGCCATCAATAACTATTCAACAACGGCTATTGGGGACCTGATTACAGACCATATCGAAAGAAATACCGGTTCGGAAAGTCATGGAACCAATGAATCTTTTAACAAATCCACAATCATTTAATAGTGATGTATTGAATACTGATTACTAACAGACGTTTGTAAAGAAAATGCAGGGTTTAATAAAATAGTTACACAAGTTCTTTGTTTTTTGCAATGGTGGGAGTACTTTCGTTAGCACGAACACTCTATGTTACAAAACAGGCCAAATAATATCAGAACGTTTTTCACAGTCATTAGTATTGTGATCGTCATTATTATTCCTGCAATGCATGGAGGATGAGACTGTATCTGGTAACAAAATACTAAGCATATAAGCCCCGCCTCCAAAAAGGCGGGGCTTTGTTTTGGTGGATCATGCAAAAAATAAATAAAAAAGAGAGGACACAATCTTCTCTGGCATAAAATGAAAGATTATGGCAAACTATTACAATGAAAAGACTGAATTGTACCTGAATGGTGAATTTGTAAAAGCTTCAGAAGCTAAAATGGATTTTTATAGCCAGTCATTCCACTATGGCTATTCAGTTTTTGAAGGGATCCGTTCTTATCGTACTGAGAACGGGAAAACAAAAATATTCAAAGCAAAGGAACACTATGACAGGCTGAAGCTATCTGCACAGGCATTAAACCTTCCTTATCATTGGACAACAGCTGAATTAATTGCTGCAACCTATGAATTATTGGATAGAAACCAGTTACAGGATGCCTATATCCGTCCCGTTATTTATGCTCCTGCCAATATGAGTTTTAACCTGAATACTGAATCCTTTATTGTAATAGAAGCCTGGGAAATGGCACCGTTTTTAGGAGATAAATTAATACGTGTAATGACCTCTTCTTTCCAGCGGCCAAATCCTAAGGGATTTAAACTGCATGCAAAAGCAGCGGGTCATTATGTAAACTCAATCATGGCCAGTCACGAAGCAAAAGCAAAAGGATTTGATGAGGCACTTTTGTTAGATATGAACGAACATATTGCAGAAGCGCCCGGAGCGAACCTGTTTTTTGAAAAAAACGGAAAATTATTTACACCGGCTCCCGGACATATTCTGGCTGGGATAACACGAGCCACTGTTATCGAACTCTGTAGCGAACTGAATATACCGGTTGAAGAAGCCGTTTTTTCTAAAGAAGCTATTTACGGAGCTGATGCAGCATTCTTTTGTGGTACAGCCGCGGAAGTAATCGGATTTGAATCTCTGGATAACCAACCCTTTGCGATGAAATGGGAAAATTCAGTAAGCAGATCTATACAGCTTGCGTATAAAAATCTGGTAAAAGAGAATAGGCAGGAACTGGTTAACGAAATAGTAGGAGTAGAATAGTTTAACTAAAGGAAGAAAACAATACGCATGTTAAAAGAAATCAATCAATACAGTAAAACCATTACACAGGATGCTACCCAGCCTGCAGCGCAGGCAATGTTTTATGGTATAGGACTTACCGACGAAGATCTTGCAAAAGCACAGGTAGGTATTGTAAGTATGGGATATGATGGCAATCCATGCAATATGCATCTGAACGATCTGGCTAAACTGGTAAAAAAAGGTGTTTGGGAATCGAACCTGGTTGGACTCATATTTAATACGATTGGCGTTAGTGATGGAATGAGTAATGGTACGGATGGAATGCGTTATTCATTGGTGAGCAGAGATATAATTGCAGATTCTATTGAAGCAGTATGTGGGGCACAGTATTATGACGGCGTTATTGCCATCCCCGGCTGTGATAAAAATATGCCAGGATCCTTAATGGCAATGGGTAGACTGAATCGCCCGTCTATCATGGTTTACGGAGGAACAATCGCTCCCGGACATTATGATGGGAAAGACCTGAATATTGTATCTGCCTTTGAAGCATTGGGGCAGAAAATTGCCGGTCAGTTAAGTGAAGCTGATTTTAAAGGAATTATTCAACATGCTTGTCCTGGTGCAGGAGCATGCGGAGGTATGTATACAGCAAATACCATGGCTTCAGCGATTGAAGCATTGGGTATGAGTCTTCCCTATTCATCTTCTCATCCAGCTTTAAGCGAAGAAAAAAAGCAGGAATGTCTGGATGCAGGAAAAGCGATCAGGCATTTATTGGAAAATGATATCAAGCCAAAAGATATCATGACACCAAAAGCTTTTGAAAATGCAATTACTGTTGTCATGATTTTGGGAGGTAGTACCAATGCGGTATTGCATTTAATAGCGATTGCTAAAAGCGTAGGTGTAACGCTAACCCAGGATGATTTTCAGGCGATAAGTGACAGGGTACCCATGCTGGCTGATTTTAAACCAAGTGGAAAATACCTGATGCAGGATTTGCATCAATATGGTGGCGTGCCTGCTGTGATGAAATACCTATTAAAGAAAGGATTTCTGCATGGCGATTGTTTAACAGTAACAGGGAAAACAATTGCCGAAAATTTGGCAAATGCGCCAGACCTGGATTTTGAGCAGCAAAAAGTGATTCTTCCTATAGAACATCCTTTAAAAGCAACCGGCCACCTGCAGATATTATATGGTAATCTGGCTGAAGGAGGAAGTGTAGCAAAAATTACCGGGAAAGAAGGGGAACGCTTTGTTGGACCAGCAAGAGTGTTTGATGGAGAGTTTCAATTGATTAACGGGATCAACAGCGGAAAGATAAAGGCAGGAGATGTGGTGGTAATCAGGTATGTAGGACCAAGAGGCGCACCAGGTATGCCAGAGATGCTGAAACCTACTTCTGCATTAATTGGTGCTGGCTTAGGGAAAAGTGTTGCATTGATTACAGATGGAAGATTTAGCGGAGGAACACATGGATTTGTAGTGGGACATATTACTCCCGAAGCATTTAATGGTGGATTGATTGGACTGGTAAAAGATGATGATACAATAGAGTTAGATGTTGCCACAAAAAAAATGACACTAAAAGTTTCTGAAGAAGAAATAGCAAAACGTAAGGCTGAATGGAAACAACCTGCTTTAAAAGCAACCAACGGGATTCTTTTTAAATATGCCCGTCAGGTGAAAGATGCTTCAGAGGGATGTGTAACTGATGAAGCGTAGGCATTTTGTTGGTTAAATAATGAATAAAAATTGATTGTATGAATACAGTTGAAGAAATCAAAACAGTAAATATTCAACCCGCTGTAACAGAGTTGATATCCGGCTCTCAGGCAGTTTTAGAAGCTTGTATTGCAGAACAGGTGGACACTGTGTTTGGTTATCCAGGCGGTGCTATTATGCCTATTTACGATGCTTTGTATGATTATAATGATAAGCTGAAGCATATACTGGTCAGACATGAACAAGGAGCAACTCATGCGGCACAGGGTTATGCTCGGGCTTCTGGGAAAGTGGGGGTTGTATTTGCAACAAGCGGCCCTGGTGCTACCAACCTGGTAACAGGATTGGCAGATGCCATGATAGACAGTACTCCTATGGTAGCCATCACCGGACAGGTGTTTGCTCACTTATTAGGTACGGATGCTTTTCAGGAAACAGATATTATCAATATCACAACGCCGGTTACCAAGTGGAATTACCAGGTAACGGATGCAACAGAAATTCCTTCTGTTTTAGCGAAGGCATTTTATCTGGCAAAAAGCGGAAGACCCGGACCGGTATTGATTGATATTACAAAGAATGCACAGATACAGAAATTTGATTATGCCGGGTATACAAAATGCACGCATATCAGAAGCTATCGGCCTAAGCCCATTGTTCGGAAAGAATTTATTGCAGAAGCAGCCAAATTGATCAATGCAGCTGAGAAGCCATTTATTATATTCGGACAGGGAGTAATACTCGGCAAAGCTGAAGCAGAATTCAAGGCGTTTGTCGAAAAAAGCGGAATCCCTGCTGCATGGACAATACTGGGCTTAAGTGCATTGACCACTGATCATCCATTGAATGTTGGCATGTTGGGTATGCATGGAAACTATGGCCCCAATCTTTTAACCAATGAATGTGATGTTTTGATTGCTGTGGGGATGCGTTTTGATGATCGGGTAACCGGCAGACTTGATAAATATGCCAAACAGGCAAAAGTCATTCATTTAGATATCGACCCTTCTGAAATTGATAAAAATGTAAAAGCAACAATAGGTGTTTGGGGCGATTGTAAAGAAACGCTTCCGCTACTTACCAGTTTGGTAGAAGAGAAAAAACATACAGTATGGCTTGAAAAATTCAGGGCTTGTGATGCCGAGGAAAATAAAGAAGTCATATTTGAAGAGCTACATCCTTCTACAGAACAAATGACGATGGGGGAAGTGATTAGAAACATGAATGAAATTACAGGCGGTAATGCAATCATTGTTACTGATGTGGGTCAACACCAGATGGTGGCTTGCAGATATGCAAAATTCAACGAATCTAAAAGCAATATTACTTCTGGCGGATTGGGAACCATGGGATTTGGATTACCCGCAGCCATAGGCGCAAAATTTGGCGCTCCACAAAGAACCGTAATTGCCATTATTGGTGATGGTGGTATACAAATGACGATACAGGAACTAGGTACCATTATGCAGGCCGAGATCAGTGTAAAAATCCTGATCCTGAATAATCAATTTCTGGGAATGGTTCGTCAATGGCAGCAATTGTTTAATGATAGGCGCTACTCATTTGTAGATATTGCCAGTCCGGATTATGTAATGGTTGCCAAAGCCTATGGAATTGAAGGTCAAAAAGTAACTGAAAGACAGAATCTCAAGCAGGCATTACAAACCATGCTGGATCATAACGGATCTTATTTATTAGAAGTAATGGTAAGCAAAGAAAACAATGTATTTCCAATGGTTCCTCAGGGATGTAGTGTTAGCGAGATACGATTAAAATAAAAACCTTTTTATGCATAAACAGGAATTTACCATAACAGTATATACCGAAAACCATATTGGTTTACTGGTACGTATTGCTACTATCTTTTCCAGGCGCAAGATCAATATTGAAAGCCTGAATACGTCTCCTTCTGAAGCAGAGGGAATCCATCGATTTACCATTGTTATTGATGAAACAGAAGAAGTGGTGAGAAAACTTGCCAGACAAATTGAAAAGCAGGTTGAAGTTCTAAAAGCGTATTACAATACCAATGACGAAATCATTTGGCAGGAACTGGCTTTATATAAAGTGCCTACTGATGAGATTGCAGAAAAAGTGAAAGTGGAAAGATTACTTCGCGAACATGGGGCAAGGGCTGTTGTGATACGGAAAGACTATACCATTTTTGAAACCAGTGGACACAGGGAAGAAACGGAAAAACTGGTAGAAGTGCTTGCGCCATATGGATTAATTGAATTTGTAAGAAGTGCAAGGGTGGCGATCATTAAAAGCAGTCATGGATTTCATGAGAAATTGAAAGAATTTGAAGAGACAGAACCCGGTGAAGAATTGATTGAGAATGAATTTCTTGATAAGCAGCAGGAAGTATTTACTATGTAAGATCGTTTCATTAAAATAAAAACCAGTAACAATTATTAAAAACAATCTCCATTTTTCTTTCGGAATTGGAGGGTAAAACAAAAAAAATGGCAAAATTAAATTTCGGCGGAGTGGAAGAAAATGTAGTTACTCGCGATGAGTTTCCACTGGCCAAAGCACAGCAGGTTTTAAAAGATGAAGTAGTCGCTGTAATTGGTTACGGTGTGCAGGGCCCAGGCCAGGCATTGAACCAGAAAGAAAATGGAATCAATGTAATTGTGGGACAACGTAAAAATTCAAAAAGCTGGGATAAAGCAGTTCATGATGGCTTTGTTCCTGGTGAAACCTTATTCGAAATTGAAGAGGCTTTAGAAAAAGGAACCATCATCTGTTATTTGCTGAGTGATGCTGCACAGATTGCTATGTGGCCCACTGTAAAAAAGCATTTAACGCCCGGTAAAGCTTTGTATTTTTCGCATGGTTTTGGAATAACCTATAACGATCAAACAGGAATTATACCTCCTGCTGATGTGGATGTATTTTTAGTGGCTCCAAAAGGATCCGGAACTTCTTTACGTAGAATGTTCCTGCAAGGCCGCGGGCTCAACAGTAGTTATGCTATTTTTCAGGATGCTACCGGTCGTGCGTTTGAGCGTGTGGTTTCATTAGGCATTGCGATAGGAAGTGGCTATTTGTTTGAAACAAATTTCAAAAAAGAAGTATACAGCGATCTTACGGGCGAACGTGGAACACTCATGGGTGCCATCCAGGGGATTTTCGCTGCTCAGTTTCAGGTTTTGCGTTCAAAAGGACATTCTCCTTCTGAAGCATTCAATGAAACCGTTGAAGAATTGACCCAATCCCTTATGCCATTGGTAGCAGAAAATGGGATGGACTGGATGTATGCCAACTGCTCTACTACTGCACAAAGAGGGGCGCTTGACTGGTGGAAAAAATTCCGTGACGCAACTTTACCTGTTTTTACAGAATTATATGAAAGTGTGGCAGCTGGAAAAGAAGCCGCGATTTCTATTGAAAGCAATAGTAAAGCTGATTATCGTGCTAAACTGGAAGTAGAATTGAAGGAACTACATGACAGTGAATTATGGCAGGCTGGTAAAACGGTAAGAAGCCTGCGCCCTGAAAACCAGGCACCCGCTTCGGCTTAATTGTCAATGGTCAATAGTGAATAGTTAGCATGTCTTTTATTCACTATTGACTATTCGTATACGTTTTGTAAAATACAACTATGCAAGAAGCATCATCTATAGTAAAAGCACCCAAACTCGATTTTCAGAGCGCTGCCAACAGGTTGAAGAAGGTAGTGAACAGAACGCCACTGACTTTCAACCATAACCTTTCGCGTAAATATCAGTGCAATGTTTACTTAAAACGAGAGGACCTGCAAATCGTTCGTTCTTATAAATTAAGAGGTGCCTATAATATGATGAGCAGCCTTCCCTTGGAAGAATTACAAAATGGTGTTGTATGTGCCAGCGCGGGTAATCATGCACAGGGTTTTGCCTATAGCTGTAAAAAATTAAATGTAAAAGGGGTGGTTTTCATGCCTATCATTACCCCTAACCAGAAGGTAAGTCAAACGAAAATGTTTGGTGATGGATTTGTAGAAGTTCGCCTTACCGGAGATACCTATGATGACTGTGCAATAGCTGCCAAACAATATACCGAAGAAAATAAAATGACTTTTATTCCGCCTTTCGATGATATCCGGATTATTGAAGGGCAGGCAACGGTGGGTATGGAAATTTTAGAAGATCAGTCGGATATTGATTATTTATTTGTACCGGTGGGTGGTGGCGGATTAAGCGCAGGAGTAGGTGCTTATTTTAAAATGTTCTCTCCTAAAACAAAAGTTATAGGCCTGGAACCTGAAGGTGCCCCTTCTATGCTGGCAGCATTAAAAGCCGGTCACCCGGTTACGCTTGATAATATTGAGCGATTTGTTGATGGCGCATCTGTTAAACGTGTGGGAGATATCAGCTTCAGTATCTGTAAAGAAGTATTGGATGATATGCATCTGGTTCCGGAAGGAAAAATTTGCTCTACTATATTACAATTGTATAATGAAGATGCGATTGTAGTAGAACCTGCAGGTGCCATGTCTATTTCTGCCCTTGATGATTATGCAGATGTGATCAAAGGGAAAAACATTGTTTGTATTGTTAGCGGAAGCAATAACGATATAGACAGGATGCAGGAAATTAAAGAAAGGTCTTTGCAGTATGAAGGCTTAAAACATTATTTCCTGGTACGATTTGCCCAGAGACCCGGCGCATTAAAAGAATTTGTAAACCATGTATTGGGGCCAGATGATGATATTACCCGGTTTGAATTTATGCAGAAGCATAATAAAGAAACCGGCCCGGCATTGGTGGGGATAGAGTTAAAATCAAGAACCGATTATGAAATACTGATACAAAATCTGGATCGCTTTCATATCAACTATACTGAACTGAAGCCGGATGATAATTTATTTGGGTACCTGGTATAATGAAAGCAGATTTTCCGTATCTTAGATATTCCTGATTCATGCAGCAAAAGATATCACATATTACATCACCTATCTCAACAGGCTCCCTGTTTGTTGCTGCTATTATTACCATTACTACTATTACAACCCTGTAAAGGGTTAATTATTATCATACCACCACAGGGCTTTCACAAGCTGTTTTCAATCAAAAAGAAAGTATTTTTTATCGTCCCCAGGGATAACAAAATTTTATATGCAGGTATTAAAATTCGGCGGTAGTTCGGTTTCCAATGCTTCGAATATCAATAAGGTAGTAGCCATTGTTCAATCAGCAATCAAAAAAGAACCAACCGTTTTAGTGGTTTCCGCTTTAGGTGGAATTACTGATCAATTATTACAGATAGGTCATCTTGCTGCAACAGCAGATGAAACGTATAAGTCATTGCTTACAGAGGCAGAAAACCGACATCTGGATACAGTACGTGAATTATTGCCTATTCAGCAGCAAAGTGCTACCCTGAGTGCAGTTAAGCAACAATTTAATCAACTCGACGGCATTTGTGATGGAGTCTTTTTATTAGGAGAACTGTCTCCACGCACCAAAGACAGAATTGTTAGTTATGGAGAATTGCTTTCTTCAATGATTGTATCCGCTAAAATTCAATCACTGGGTATATCCCAGATTTGGTTAGATGCCCGTGAATTGATTATCACCAATTCACATCATGGAAATGCTTCAGTTGATTTTGCTGAGACTGAAAAAAGAATACAAGACCATCTTGCTCAAAACCCAAGTACTTTATATGTTGTACCTGGATTTATTGCCAGTGATCACCATAAGAATACTACTACTCTTGGCAGGGGAGGATCTGATTATACCGCAGCTATTTTTGCTGCAGCAGTCAAAGCTTCTTTACTTGAAATTTGGACAGATGTAAGTGGAATGATGACGGCTGATCCAAGATTGGTACAAAATGCCAAACCCATTCAATATATTTCTTATCAGGAAGCAATGGAATTATCGCATTTTGGTGCCAAGATAATCTATCCGCCTACTATACAACCTGTAATGAGTAAGCATATACCGGTTTGGATTAAAAACACATTTGCGCCTGAAGAACATGGTACACTTATAGAAAATGAATCAGCCGTTACTGATAGCTTTATCAGGGGCATTTCCAGTATCAATGCAATTAGTTTGCTTAGTTTGGAGGGAAGCGGGATGATTGGTATTCCTGGTTTTTCAAAACGCTTATTTGAAGCATTAGCAAGCGAAAGTGTAAATGTAATACTCATTACACAGAGCTCATCTGAACATTCTATTTGTGTTGGTATTAATCAATCAGATACTGTTAAAGCGAAACAAGCCATCGATCATGCGTTTAGTTATGAGATTGAAAGTGGCAAAGTAGAACCCCTTAAAGTAGAAACGGGTTTGTCAATTGTTGCCTTGGTTGGAGAACAAATGAAAAGTCACCCGGGTATTAGTGGTAAAATGTTTGGCGTACTGGGCAGAAATGGTATCAATGTGCGCGCCATTGCCCAGGGCTCATCTGAGAAAAACATTTCTGCAGTGTTATCTGCCTTGGATGTTAAGAAAGCAATCAATGTTTTGCATGAAGAGTTTTTTGAAACCACTTATAAACAACTCAATGTATTTATTGCAGGAACCGGGAATGTGGGTAGCAAGCTCATTGGTCAGATTCAAAAACAGTTTTCATACCTGCAAAACCATCTGAGGCTACAAATTCAAATCATCGGATTGGCAAACAGTAAAAAAATTCTGTTGGACGAAGATGGAAT
>CAIWKU010000185.1 GCA_903913355.1 uncultured Bacteroidota bacterium
CAAACTGCCTTTTGCTAAAACCACCGAACCGCAAATGGGCAGAAGTGCCGGATATACGGTTAGCCTGGGTGTGATACCCGATTACGGTTTTACCGGCACCGGGATGCGGATAGATGGGGTTAGTCCAGGTAAACTCGCCGAAAGAACCGGACTGCATACAGGCGATGTTTTACTGCAATTGGGCGAATATAAATTTGTGGATGTGATGAGCTATATGCAATCGCTCAGTAAGTTTAAGAAAGGAGATAAAACCCTGTTAAAAATAAAACGCGGTTCAGAAGAAAAAGTATTTGAAATTCAGTTTTAGCGCATGCTTTTGGGAATAGGGTAAGTCTTTGAAAATAAGAATAAGAAAAAACTACTCATGAAACAGTTGCGCCTGAATATAGAAGAACTAAACGACGATTTCTTTGAAGAAACCCGTCTACTGGGCATTACTGCGCCATTGAAAAATTATCAATTCTGTCTTCATTTAAATAACCAACTCGGATACCAATTCCGGCTCAACCCCGATATAGAAATTCATCTCAGAAAAAAAGACCGTAGTTATTATTTTTCTGTTTATCAATCTCAGGAACCCAATAGTTTTCTGGTTCATTATTTATACCATAACCAGTTTGATGGAGAATACCTGTTACCCGAATTCAAACATATGGATTTTTTATGGCTGATGAAAGGCGATATGGTAGCGGATGATAAATGTAACTGGATTAAACAGGCAGTGAAAAATATACCCGGTGTACAATTGGTAGCGGAACTCACCAATGAGCAGATCAGGAATAAAGGGAATATGGTTTTTTAAGACAGCAGACAGATAGGTTCTACGAATAAATAAATAACCAATACCATGGGTAACACGAACTGGATAGAACAGGATCATTTTCTCTACCGGAAATTTGTATTCAAAAATTTCTCTGAAGCATTTGCTTTTATGACCCGAGTGGCATTGGAGGCAGAAAAAATGGATCATCACCCCAGATGGACCAATGCCTGGAATACGGTAGAAATCTGGTTAAACACCCATAGTGCCGGGGATATCATTACAGAAAAAGACCATCACCTGGCGCAGCGTATCGATGAAATCATTTCCCCTAAATAACTTCCACCACTTTTTCTCCCTTTGTTTTCATAACACCGATGGGTTCTATAAAATCGGAAAGGCCATTATCGGAAAATATTTTTTGCACCTCTAATATCGCATCCGGCGCAACGGCCACTAATAAACCGCCATTGGTTTGCGGGTCGGGTAAAATGGTAAAAGCTTCCATTACATTAACGCCTGGGGCAAAAGATACTTTATGACCGTACCCATTCCAGTTGCGAAAAGTTGCATCCGGACCAATTTTTTGTGCCATGTATTCTTTAACAGCACCCAGTATAGGCACATTAGCATAATTTAATTGGGCCGATAATTGACTGCCTTCGGCCATTTCAATTAAATGCCCGAGCAATCCGAATCCGGTTACATCTGTCATAGCATGAACGCCTTCAACAGAACCCAATAATTCGCCGATCTTGTTTAAGCGACTAAGTTGTGCGTAGAGTAAATGCAGGTGTTCTTCTTTCAACGCATCACGTTTTTGAGCAGTTGACAGAATACCTACCCCCAGGGGTTTGGTTAAAAAAAGCAGGTCACCCTCGCGGGCAGTATTATTTTGTTTGAGGTTTTGAATTTGTACAAGACCATTTACAGATAACCCAAAAATGGGTTCGGGGGTGTCAATACTATGTCCGCCCGCAAGAGGGATACCGGCTTCTTTGCAAATTTCACGGGCGCCATCTAATACCTGCTGGGCCAGTTCGGGAGGAAGTTTGTCTATCGGCCATCCGAGAATGGCAATTGCGAGTATGGGTTTACCGCCCATGGCATACACATCACTAATGGCGTTGGCGCCAGCAATTTTTCCAAAAACAAACGCATCATCTACAATCGGGGTAAAAAAATCGGTAGTACTGATCAGTGCGGTTCCATTATCGAGATCGTATACAGCCGCATCATCTTTACTAAGATTGCCTACCAGTAGTTTTTTGTTTTCTACTACTCCGGTATGACTTTGCAGAATTTTATCGAGTACTGCAGGAGCTATTTTACATCCACATCCGCCCCCATGCGAAAATTGGGTAAGTCTGGTTACTGTCATAATAAAAATGTTAGATCAGGTTGATACCTGCAAAGTACAACTCATCTATATAAAAGCCGGGAAATCAATAAGTGGGACCAAAATGGGAATTTGGCTATGATTATATAAAACGAAGAGAGCTGCACTATGTGCAGCTCTCTTACCCCCAATTATTACTTGTTTAGTAATGAGCGTAATTTCTATGAACTAAATTGGAGTAAAACACCCTTTTCTATGAATCCCCCCTTTTTTTTCATAAAGCAAGCGTAATCTATTGCTGAAAAGGTATAAACACTAGAAAAAATTCCGTTTAAGGATAACCGAAATTTCAAAATAAGCTTGCGCTGATGGCAGTTCTTCTATAAATAATTGATCGGCCGACTATTTCGCTGCCCTGATATCATTTATTTCATGAACAGCCATTAACTTTAAAACAGTTTTACTTTATCAAACCCAACCATGCGTACCCGCTTTTGCCTTATCTTTTTATTGTTCTGCGTATTCGCAAAAGGGCAATACCCATATGTAAAAAAGCTTAGTTATCCGGAACAGTTGCCAACACAAGTGGTATATGATATGCTTACGGACTCAAAAGGCTATATCTGGCTGGGAACGGATAAAGGCTTATACCGGTTTAACGGAAGGACCTTTGTTTTTATTCCTATTGACAAAGCTTCTATGCGAGGGATTGGTTATTTGCAGGAGGATGCAGATGGGGTAGTCTGGTGTATGAATTTTTATAACCAGTTGTTTTATTTTAATCGCGACACTTTACGCAATTACGAGATAAATACAAAACTGATCAATAATGTCTCAACTTTTAATAATGTAGTAGTTGGTTCAGAAAAAATCTGGTTCAATTCTTTTTCTAATATTTATCAGTTCAATAAAAAAACACATTCCCTGGAGAATATCATTTTCGATCCCTCTAAAAATAACCGAATCATTTCATTAGAAAGAAACAAAAATGAATTATATGCTTTCTCTAGTGGAGGATACTTATTTTTTGGAGATGGGAAAGGAAACCGTTGGGATACAGTACATGAAACTTATTTGGACGTCAGACTTGTTTCAAACAATGAAAAACTTTTAGGAGTAAGTATGGGATTGGAGCGCACCATACCTTTTGAGATAAAAAACCATAAAAAAACATTACTGAAAAAGCTGGACATCTCCCCAGATATATATATATTAAAAATGGTTTTTGCTAATAAGAACGACTGCTGGTTATGTACCCAGAGCGGTGCTTATCAATGGAACCCGGAAACCGGGGAAACAAAATGTTA
>CAIWKU010000186.1 GCA_903913355.1 uncultured Bacteroidota bacterium
ATGAATGAATAGGAATAGGCAAGATTTATTTCAAAGCCTTGATAATGGCAACAAATTCGTCGGCAAGTAAAGATGCTCCGCCAACCAATCCGCCATCCACATCTGGTTGCGCAAAAAGTTCAACGGCGTTGGCTGCTTTCACGCTTCCACCATATAAAATAGAAATTTTAGCAGCTACTTCATCGCCATATTTTCCGGCTAAAGAAGAACGGATAGACGCATGCATTTCCTGTGCCTGGGCACTACTAGCAGTTTTACCGGTTCCTATGGCCCAAATGGGTTCGTATGCGATCACTACTTTTTGTACCTCGTCGGCAGATAAATGATAAAGAGATTCTTCTAACTGTTTGGCCACAAATTCATTTTGCGTATTAGCTTCCCGAATCTGTAAAGGCTCTCCGCAACAAAAGATCGGATGCATACCATTGGCTAAACAGATATCTAATTTTTCTGCAAGAAACTGGTTAGATTCCAAAAAATATTCACGTCGTTCGGAATGCCCCAATACCACATAATTTACCCCGAGGGATTGAAGCATTTCAACAGAAGTTTCCCCGGTATACGCACCGCTTTTTTTATTGTGACAGTTTTGGGCAGCTACAAAATACTGGTACTTGCCCGAAAGCTTTTGCTGAGCCATAGTCAGGTAAGGAAATGGGATGGCAAATACAGCGCTTTGATGCGATTGTAATTGGGTAGGTTGACTGATAATAGCATCCAGTAATTCTTCCCCTTGTTTCAGGGTCAGGTTCATTTTCCAGTTTGCGGCGGCAATTTGTGCTCTCATTTTTTATTGTATTGCGGGTTAGTTGATTTTGTGTTTACTCGAATCAGGCAAAATTGTTTGCCCGAATTACTTATCGCCTTTTTTCAAAGATATAAGCTAAGACGGAACTTTCTTCTGCAGTTAATTCCTGTTGTTTCATTTTTTTCCAGTTATCAATTGCTGATAAGGCTTTATCAAGCTCATATTGTACCCCAGTAACTCCCCAACTGAAATTTCCAATAATTGTTGGCAAAAGACCTGGACCAAATACGTTTGAACTAACCCCTATCGTAGATCCTGTATTAATGGATGCATTGATGGATACCCTGGAATAGTCACCCATGATCAAACCGCATTTTTGTCCTACTTCCACATACTCCTGGCTTCCCATATCCCATATTTTTATCTCACCCGCTGTATTTTTTACATTGCTATTGGTACTACCTGCTCCAAAATTACACCACTCGCCCACTACTGAGTCGCCCAGATAACCATCATGTGCTTTGTTACTATACCCCATCATTACAGAATTCTTGATTTCTCCCCCACCCATACAAAAAGGCCCCAAAGTGGTAGCACCATACACCCGACTATTCAGTTTGAGTACACTGTTATTCCCCAATACAAAAGGTCCTCTGATAGCAGATCCCTCCATAATTTCTGCATCCCTGCCAATATAAATAGGACCCGTAGTGGTATTCAGTGTACAGAAATTAAGTTTGGCTCCTTCCTCAATAAAAATATCTTTTCCTCCCAATACCTGAACTGTTCCCGGAATGGGACAGCTTTTTCTTCCCTGTGTAACCCATATAAAATCGGCCCGTATCATGGCATCATTCCATTGCATAAACTGCCAGGGATGTTGCAAACGTTTTATTGGATCAATCGTAATCGTATTTTGAAACGATTTCAGAATATCATTCGGCGAAAAATTTTGAAAATCAATATCGGCAACTCCTGCAATCAATCCCTGGCTATCCTGTAAACAAGTGCCATGCGTAAGTGATTGAATTTTACTAACCAATTCATCAGTAAGAATAACGGCTGCATCTACCCATATATGCGGCCCCTCTGGAACTGAAGGATATAAAGGCTGCAGGTATTTTTCAGTATGCACAAAAACTGACTCGCCAAAAAGCAATTCGCTTCGTTCCTTTATAGACAAAATACCAAAACGCAAATCGGCCACTGCCTTTGTATAGGTGAATGGAAAAAGTGAATTGCGAAATGCATTATCAAAAAGAATGATAGCCATGCGGCAAATTAAACCATAATTATGGAAAAGGTATCTTTTAAGGGGTTGGCTGTTTGAGGAGGGACAGGAATTCTTTAGTAACTTGCATCTTCAAATTTTTCTAATAAAACGATCTTACTATGAGTTTAGGTTATTTTTCTTACCCAATGCCGGTAAATGAACCCGTTTTACAATATGCACCGGGCAGTTCTGAAAGAGCAGCACTAAAGCAAACATTGGCTGAGCTGAAAAAAAAGCCAGTTGATATACCCATGTATATTGGGGGAAAAGCTGTTAGAACCGGGAAAAAAATAGCCATTCATCCACCCCATGAAATTGCCCATACATTGGGTTTCTTTCATGCCGGAGAAGAAAAACATGTGCACCAGGCAATTGATGCCGCATTAAAAGCAAAAGAAGCATGGGCAGAAATGAGTTGGGAGAACAGGGCACATATATTTTTAAAAGCTGCTGACCTATTGGCCACCAAATACCGTTTTCATATGAACGGTACTACCATGCTGGGACAAAGCAAAACGGCTTACCAGGCAGAAATTGACAGCGCCTGTGAGTTAATCGACTTTTTACGTTTTAATGTTCATTTTTTAAGTGAAATCTATAAACAGCAGCCGATTTCTTCCCCGGGTATGCATAACCGCTTGGAATGGCGTCCGCTGGAAGGATTTGTTCTTGCCATCACACCGTTCAATTTTACGGCAATTGGTGGTAACCTGCCTACTTCTGCAGCTATGTGTGGGAATGTGGTTGTCTGGAAACCGGCCAATACACAGGTCTACTCAGCACAAATGTTTATGCGTATACTCAAAGAAGCCGGATTACCAGACGGGGTTATCAACCTGGTATACGTAGATGGCCCAACACTGGGTAAGGTTTGTTTTTCTCACCGTGAGTTCGCCGGCGTCCATTTTACAGGTTCTACAGGCGTATTTAATTCTATGTGGAAAACCATTGGAGAGAATATTGCCAACTATCGTTCTTACCCAAGAATTGTGGGTGAAACAGGTGGGAAGGATTTTGTGATTGCACACAAATCTGCCGATGTAGATGCCGTGGTTACTGCGTTGGCCAGAGGTGCTTTTGAGTTCCAGGGTCAAAAATGTTCAGCTGCATCCAGAGCGTATATACCCAGCAATATGGCTTCCGCAGTTAAAACAAAACTGGTAGCCGCTATCAATTCGATGAAAATGGGAACAGTGGAAGATTTTGGCAATTTTATTACGGCCGTGATTGATGAAAAATCATACACCAGCATTACAAAATATATTGCCAAGGCCAAAAGAGATAAAAAAGCGAGTATCTGGGTGGGCGGTAATTACAGTAAATCAAAAGGATATTTTATTGAACCTACGGTTATTGAAGCCAAAGACCCCAAATATGTTACTATGTGTGAGGAGATCTTCGGACCGGTGCTCACGATTTATGTTTACAATGCCGACAAATTTGAAGAAACCCTGAAACTGGTTGACAATACTTCTCCTTATGCTTTAACTGGTGCGATACTTTCGCAAGACAGGGAGGCGGTAGAATTGGCTACCAATAAACTCAGGAATGCAGCCGGCAATTTTTACATCAATGATAAACCAACCGGTGCCGTAGTAGGTCAACAACCTTTTGGTGGTGCCAGGGCATCGGGCACGAATGATAAAGCCGGAAGTATGCTGAACTTATATCGCTGGCTAAGCGCCAGAACCATCAAAGAAACCTATAACCCTCCGGTGGATTATAAGTATCCGTTTTTAGCATCCGAAAAATATTGAATATAGAATATTGAACAAGGAATGTCGAAGTATAATCCCCTTCTTCATTCCTTGTTCATCATTCAATATTTATTTATCTATCCAGGTCTTCTCCCCCTTTTCCATTTTATTTAATGTTTCCTGGTAAGTCTTTTTATCTGCATCAGTAGCTAAGGCCAAAGCTTTCTTTTCCCATTCTATTGCCTCTTTTGTTTTACCCATTTTGTGAAGAATATTGGCATAGGTGTCCATAAAAGCATGCTCTTCTTTATCCTTAAATGATCTTTTGCTCCATTCCAATGCTTCAGAAACACAGGTCATGTCTTTACAATTTTGAAAAACTGTCCATGCATAGCTGTTTAACTCTTCGGGACTTGCTTTAGCTCCATATTTATTCATGTACACAACAATCTCCTTTTCAAAATTATTCCAGTCGCCCTTGTACTGATATAAAAGTATTTTAGATTTACCAATCGCTTCATCGGATTCTTTTGGATATTTTGCTGATACTTTGGCTGTAAGTGTTCCCCAATCAATCACGGCATCTTTTTTCAGGATCACCGGATAAATTTCTTCCTGAGAAATAATATTTAAAACGATTGCCTCTGCTTTACCAGCGCCAATTACAGCATCCACTTTATCGGCATTGTCTTTCATAATCGTAAAGCCCTTGTCTTTACTGGTACGAGTAAATTTCCCGATAAATTCCAGGTTCTCTTTTGTAAACAAATTGGTTTGCGTTGCCAGGAATTCAGAACTTATCAAACCTGCATTACTCATATCGTATGCATCCTGAGAAACCAATGCCAGATTCTTTAAAAATGCCGGGTCTTTTTTACCAGCTTTATACTTATTCAACAAAGTATAGTATTGCTTTTCCGGATCAAGACTAGTGGCACCTTTTGCCAGAAAGGTAGCTGCATCTGAAGAGCCTACAAAACGATGTACAATATTTCCATTGGGATCAAATATCAAATAAGTCGGATAAGCGCGTACTTCATATTTCGCGGCAATATCATGTCCATCCTGGTACCAGCTTTTGATTTCGGCAGCATCTCCTGCTGTAGAATCTAACTGTACTTTTACATTGACAAATTTTGCATTATAGAAATCACCTGTTTCCTTTAAAGGGAAGATATTAGCCGACATGTATTTACATGGGCCACACCAGGTTGTATAGCAATCCATAAATATGTATTTATGTTCCGCTTTGGCTTTCGCCTGTACTTCGGCCCAACTAGCGCCATGTTCAAAATGCATACCTGTTTCCTGTGCCAGCAAACCCAGGGGGCTTAGCAGGAAAAACAAAATCAGTTTTTTCATATTATATTTTTATGGAATGAATATACAAATTATGGCCAGGAAAATGTACAAATGGAAAGAATATTAAAAAATAATTAAAGAGAATTTGAGTTTTCTTTATCCCAAAGCGCATTTACCAAATACCTGCACAAACAAAATCCAGGTTTCAGTCAAAATTCTGGATAAGAAAGGTGTAAAAGACCAAGTTTTCAACCATTCCCACTCCATACTTGTCAAGCTACCTTTTTTTGCCAGTTTACCCCTATATTTGCCCCTCTAAATTTTAACTAGTGCCTACAAAATTTTCAAAAGAAACCTACCTGTACTGGTACGAACTGATGCAACTGATTCGTCAGTTTGAGTTAAAAGCCGAAGAAATGTACAAAATGGCCGGTAAAATACGCGGGTTCTTCCATGCCTATATTGGACAGGAAGCCATTGCGGCCGGTTGTATGACCGCTACCGGACCGGATGATCCGTTTATTACTGCCTATCGAGACCATGGTCTGGCTCTCGCCAAAGGGGTATCTGCTAATGCCTGTATGGCTGAATTATATGGAAAAGCTACAGGTTCTTCCAAAGGCAAAGGGGGAAGTATGCACTTTTTCAGTCTGGAACATCGCTTTTTTGGAGGTCATGGTATCGTGGGTGCACAAATTGGTACCGGGGCCGGTCTCGCTTTTGCCGAAAAATACAAAGGCACCCAAAATGTGGTATTATGTTATTTTGGAGATGGTGCTGCCCGTCAAGGGATTCTTCATGAAACGTTTAACCTGGCTATGTTATGGAAATTGCCGGTTATTTTTCTTTGTGAGAATAATAACTATGCAATGGGAACCTCTATTGAGCGTACCAGTAATGTAGTGGATATTTATAAACTGGCTGATGCGTATGATATGCCTGCTGATAAGGTAGACGGTATGACTCCAGAAACCGTTCATGAAAGTGTTGCCAGAGCAGTTAAAAGAGCCCGCGAAGGCGATGGCCCAACCTTGCTTGAATTAAAAACCTATCGGTATAAAGGCCACTCAATCTCAGATCCACAAAAATACCGTTCCAAAGAAGAAGTAGATGAATATAAAGACCAGGATCCGATTTTAAAAGTTCGTAAAACCATTTTAACCAATGGCTTTGCAGCAGAAGCAGATCTGAAAATTATTGATGACCGGATTAATGAAGTGGTAGAAGAAAGCGTAAAGTTTGCAGAAGAAAGTCCATGGCCGGATGATAGTGAATTACTGAAAGATGTATATGTAGATCAGAATTATCCGTTTATTGTAGACTAAAATGATACACTTATCTGCCGATCAGGCGGATAAACCCATTACAAATTAAATTTCAACATTGAATTATGAGTGAAAAGAATGAAGAGCAGGAACTGACTGAAACCATTGTGAAAATGCAAGGGTTCTGGCAAAAATTTCAAACACCTATATTGGTGATCATCGCTGTTATCGTGATAGGTGGTGGCGGATGGTATGGATACCAGGAATATGTTGTAAAACCCAAAGAAGATAAAGCTGCTGATGCTTTATACAAGGCACAATTATTTTTTAGTGCCGATTCATCTCGTCTTGTTTTAAACGGCGATGGACAGTCAAAAGGCGTTTTATATGTAATCAATAACTTCAGTGGAACCAAAGCAGCTAACCTGGCAAAATTTTATGCGGGCGTTAGTTACCTGCACCTGGGAGAGTTTGCCAATGCAGTAAAATACCTGAAAGATTTTTCAACAGATGCCAAACAGATCCAATTACTGGCTTATGGTAATCTTGGTGATGCCTATTCAGAATTAGATAAGAAAGAAGAAGCTGTAAACAGTTATAAAAAAGCAGCGGCTGAATTTGATAAAGATGAGAACAATTCTTCTGAATATCTTTTCCGTGCTGCTCTGCTTGAAGAAACATCCGGAAAAACAAAAGAAGCGTTGGATCTCTATAAAGAACTGAAAGAAAAATTTCCAAAAACCGAGAAAGGTTTCCAGGCAGATAAATATATCTATCGCTTAAGTATAGAAAAGAATTAGCAATTTGTAACATGGCTACAAAAGGAAATACATCAGTTAGCAAAGGCATCCCCGTTATAAAGGATGCCTTTGTTGTGCTGGTGAAAACAGAATGGAATGCGGCTATTGTAAATAAGCTGGAAGCCGGAGCCAAAAAGATATTAAAGGAACAGGAAGTATTGTTCAAAACCATCACGGTTCCCGGAGCTGTTGAAATTCCATTCGCTGTCAAAAACCATTATGCTTATTGTGAAATAGTACCGGATGCCTATATTACACTTGGTGCCGTAATACAAGGTGATACCCCTCATTTTGAGTACGTATGCAGGTCAGTAACAGACGGTGTACTTCAACTCAACCTGTCGATTGATTCACCGGTTATTTTTGGTGTACTAACCGTAAATACCGAAGAGCAAGCCTGGGAAAGAATTGGCGGTAAACATGGGCATAAAGGAGAAGAAGCGGCAATTACTGCTATCAAAATGATTGCGTTGAACAAAAAACTCATGAAAGGAAAATAATTTCCACTGATTTAGATTGATCGGTTCTGTCGTATTCTATTTAACTTCATACACATGAACGTACAATTATTCATCCCTTGCTTTATTGACCAGCTTTACCCGACGGTTGCTTTTAATATGGTGAAAGTGTTAGAGAAAGCTGGTTGTACGGTAACATATAATACCAACCAAACCTGTTGCGGACAACCTGCTTACAATGCAGGATTTTGGGGTGAAGCGAAAGAAGTGTGCACCAAATTCATCAAAGATTTTGAAGGATCTGAATATATTGTAGCCCCAAGTGCCAGTTGTGTGGGCTTTGTGAGAAATTATTATGCAAAATTATTCGAGAACTCTGCATATAATAACGCAGCTAAAAAAACAGCCGAAAGGGTTTACGAATTTTCTGAATTCCTAGTGAAGGTTTTACAGATTGATGATTTGGGCGCAAGCTTTGAAGCCAAAGCCACTTATCATGATAGCTGTGCAGCTTTACGTGAATGCAAAATCAAAACTGAACCCCGTCAATTGCTGCAGAAAGTAAAAGGACTGGAACTGATTGAAATGAATGATGTAGAAACCTGTTGTGGCTTCGGAGGAACTTTTGCCGTAAAATTTGAACCCATCAGCATCGCTATGGGCGATCAAAAAACCAATAATGCCAAAACCACAGGCGCGGAATACCTGATCAGTACAGATATGAGTTGTCTTATGCATCTTGATGGTTGCAGCAAATTCAACGGAACAAACCTGAAAGTACTTCACCTGGCAGATGTATTGGCCAGCGGATGGGAGGAGGACAATGGATAATTTACAATTAATACTTTATAATTGTTAATCTCCTTGGAACTGGACTTAGGGTATTTTAATAGGTATACGAAAAGGTTTATCATCTTGAGTTACTAAAATTATTAATTGCTAATTATTCATTAAAATGAGCTATTGGTTGATCAAATCCGAACCGGTAAAATATAGTTGGGAGCAGTTTGAAAAAGATGGACAGACATTTTGGGATGGGGTAAGAAATTATGCTGCCAGAAATAATTTGCGTGCGATGAAAAAAGGAGACCTGGCTTTCTGGTACCATAGCAATGAGGGTATGGAAATAGTTGGGATTGCCAAAGTGGTAAAAGAATCTTATCAAGACCCTACTACAGAGGACCCTGCATGGCTGGTCGTGGATTTTAAACCTTATAAGAAACTAAAAAAGCCGGTTGGATTAGCCCAAATAAAAGCAGATAAGCGATTGGCAAATATGGACCTTGTCAGACTTGGCAGATTATCTGTGCAAACAGTGAAAACGGAAGAATGGGATATCGTGATGGAAATGGCAGCAACCAAATAGAGCCGGGCGGCCATTGGCTATTTATTTTTTTCTATTGGATGATATTGGTGATTTAGTATTGATTATCGACGCAGGAATACCTCCTATCAATTAAGGGCAATTCATGAGTAACCCGAAACTCGTTATACTTACCGGTGCCGGAATCAGTGCAGAGAGCGGTTTGAGAACTTTTCGGGATAGTGATGGATTATGGGAAGGATACAATGTGTACGAAGTAGCTTCCCCAAGAGGATGGCATAAAAATCCACAACTCGTACTCGATTTTTATAATATGCGCAGAAAGGATGTGGCAAATGCCAAACCGAATCCTGCACATACGGGATTGGCGGAATTGGAAGATTATTTCGAGATCACGATTATCACCCAGAATATAGATGACCTGCATGAACGAGCAGGAAGCACAAATGTGGTTCATCTGCACGGACAGATTTTTACCATGCGAAGTGTGTATGATCCCCAAACGATTTATACCATAAAAGAAGATATCCGACTGGGAGATACAGCCCCGGACGGCGGACAATTCAGACCCAATATTGTTTGGTTTGAGGAACCGGTCCCAATGATTGAAACAGCCGCCGCAATCACAGAGAGGGCAGATATTTTTGTTATCATAGGCACATCGCTGGCAGTATATCCGGCTGCAGGATTAGTTAATTATGCCAATCATGCCATTCCAAAATTCATTGTGGATAAGCAGATACCGTTTACCGGTAGTTTATCAGGTTTTACTGTTATAGAATCTCCCGCTTCGATAGGTGTACAGGTGCTGGCGGAGAAATTGTTGGCTATGAAAGCAGGTTTGACTGATTAGGAATCGCATCTTTAGCCTTTTTCTAACATCCTTTATTGTATTCTTGTAAAAATCGGACCCATGCGTGCAGGATTGTTATCCCTGTTTTTTTTATTGATCAGCCTTGGTAGTTTCTCACAAGTAAGTGATGGTTTTAAAGAACTAAAAACATTTTCTCAACAAAAACCCATTATCCCTGCAGATAGTAGTTTGTATCTTGACCTGTATTATCAAAAAGGATTACACTATCTATCTCCTTTTTACAAAGCATTTTACCAGCGTGACAGACTGATTAAAGCAGATACTGCTTTATATTATGATAACCTTTCGCAGGCTGCCGCTTTTGTAGGAGATTATGCATCTGTATTGGCTCTAGAGAAAGAGACACGGGTTTCGCCAGATGATTCTACCAAGCTTGAGATCAATCAACTGACAGAATTGGCGAAAGAGATCGTTTATACGGATGCCCATAAATACCTGCTCAGCAGAACCAGGAATAGTCGGGTGGTGATGCTCAATGAAGCTACCAATAAACCCTTGCACCGCGCATTTGCTGCCTCATTACTGGAAGATCTTTACAAACAGGGATTCCGATACCTTGCAATGGAAATGCTCGATAATACGGGAAGTAATGCCGTTACCCGGGTAAATCTATTAACAGGGTATTATTGTGCTGAGCCGGTAGCCGGAGAACTGATCAGGAAAGCACTGGAACTAGGGTATATTCTGGTGCCTTATGAGGACAATAATACCAGACATACCCCCAATCAGCGTGAATATGCCCAAGCACATAACCTGTATGATTTTTTACAGAAAAAAGACACCACAGCCAAAATGTTGGTATATGCCAGTTATGCTCATATAGAAGAAGGGGCAAGGTCTGATAACCGTATTCCAATGGCAGCTTATTTCAAGATCATATCAGGTATTGATCCCCTGACTATCGACCAGACTGAAATGACAGAATCGGGAAATAACACTTATACCTCTTTATTCTATGAAACATGGAGACATAAAAATCCATTGACAAGTTCCGTTGTTCCCCTAAAGAATGAGAAAGCAATAGATCCATTTGGATTTAATTTGTATGATATCCATATCATTCATCCACCAACAAAATTTACCAATAACCGACCTCTCTGGATGAGCATGGGTGGATGGAAAAAAGAAATACCAGTAGAACCTGTTTATAAATCGCTTTTTATGGTTCAGGCTTATTATGATAAAGAATATACAGACGCAAACCTCTCCAAATCAGTTCCTGCCGATCAAACCTATACGGATGCGGCAAATGGGTATTATTATCTCTACTTACATAAAGGAAAATACAAATTGGTTTACAGAGATAAGGAATATGCCATATTAGGCACTAAGGATATTGTAGTATATTAATAACGAGAATTATCTGGTAAAAAGAAATCAGCGTATTACTTAAAAAATATATACGCAATCAAAATAGCAGCAATCACGCCAATAAAATCTGCAAGCATCCCCGCCCATATTGCATAGCGTACTTTCTTAATACCTACACTACCAAAGTATAAGGCGATAATGTAAAAAGTACTATCGGCACTCCCCTGAAATGTAGAAGCCAGCTGGCCCAGAAAACTATCCGCTCCATAGGTCTTAAACACATCTAGCATCAATCCTCTACCCCCTCCCCCACTAAATGGACGCATAATAGCCACCGGTAATGCAGGCACAAACTCGCTATTTAAACCAAGGTGTAAAAAGCACCAGGTAATCCCATTAATAATTGCATCCAAAGCCCCACTATCCCTGAATACCCTGATACCAACAATAATTCCCACCAGATAAGGAATGATTTTAATGATCACATCCCAACCCTGTTTAGCGCCATCTATAAAGGCTTCGAAAACATTAATTTTTTTGACAAATCCACCAATAATGAAAGAAACAATGATCAGAAAAAGAATCAGGTTACCCAGAACATTACTAAACGTTTCTTTCGTGAGCAGTGTGGGCGTAGGTATGTTTTTTTGCGAAGGCAGACTATTGATAAACCCCGCAAACAATAAAATAGCAGTAATGATCCCAATCAACCAAAGAATCAATACCCTGTCAAACCGCAACCGTTGATAAATTGCGGTAATCACAATACTGGCGATGGTAGCGATAGAAGTGGCAATCATCAGGGGAACAAATACGCTGGTTGGATTGGTACTGCCCCCTCCTGCACGATAGGCAATGATGGAGAGAGGTATCAGGGTAAGTCCGCTGGTATGCAGCACCAGAAACATGATCTGCGAATTGGTTGCCGTTTCCTTATTGGGGTTCAGTGATTGAAGACTTTCCATGGCTTTTAATCCAAAAGGCGTAGCCGCATTATCCAAACCCAGCATATTGGCACTAAAATTCATAACCATCTGTCCCATCGCCGGATGTTTCTCAGGCACTTCCGGGAACAATCTTTTCATAAAGGGGTTGAGAATTCTTGCCAGGAAATTAATAGCACCCGCTTTCTCTCCGATATTCATCAGGCCCATAAAAAATACCATCACACCTGTTAAAGGAAGCCCGATATCCATTACAGATGACTTGGAGGCATCAAAAATTCCTTCTACCAGTTTCTTGAATATCTCATAATCCTGGAAGACGATCAGCTTAATAAGGGCAATAATCAATCCAATTACAAAAAAGACTATCCAAACATAATTCAATGCCATATGGGAAGATTGGTGAGTGAAAATAAGTGTTTTTAGTTGTTTAGGAGTAGACTGGGTAACAATTGGCTGTTGGCTTTTGGCAGTTCGCTATTGGCATTTGGTTTTGGGTTGAAATGCATTTGGATACTGCTCAGTATTCCTATTAAAACCTTCGTTCGGACTTAAAAGTTTGTGCCAAACGCTAAAATCCGGGAAACCACTAAAGAATTCTATATTTGCCGCTCAAAAAACAGTCGGGTATACGATAATTTCAAAACCCTAACCTATCAACCCTAAACTATAAACTTTTCAAATATGTCTTTACAAGCAGGAATTGTGGGATTACCGAATGTGGGAAAATCAACATTATTTAATGCGGTTAGTAATAGTGCCAAGGCACAGGCAAGTAATTATCGGTTTTGTACCATTGAGCCAAATGTAGGATTGGTAGATGTACCCGATGCCAGACTAAATAAACTTGCTGAATTGGTGCTACCAGATCGAATCGTGCCTACCCAACTCGAGATTGTGGATATTGCCGGATTGGTAAGAGGTGCCAGTAAGGGCGAGGGTCTTGGAAATAAATTTTTAGGTAATATCCGTGAAGTCGATGCCATTATACATGTGATCCGTTGTTTTGAAGATGAAAATGTATTACGTGAAGAAGGAGCTATTAACCCGGTTAGTGATAAAGAGATTATTGAAACCGAGTTACAGCTAAAAGACCTGGAAAGTGTAGAAAAGAAATGGCAGCGGGTAGAAAAAATGGCACGCGTGGGTACAGATACCAAAGCTAAAGCAGAATTTGAAATCCTTTCACGTTGTAAGTCACATTTGGAAAAAGGAAAGAGTATCCATTCTTTAGGATTGAGTAAAGAAGAAAAAACTGTGGTTGCTGATCTTTTTCTGTTAACTGATAAACCCGTTTTATATGTTGCCAATGTAGATGAGCCAAGTATGCATACAGGTAATCAATTTTCAGCCGCTTTACAGGCAGCAGTAAAAGAAGAGGGTGCCGAAGTAATTGTGATGTGTAATAATATTGAAGCACAGATTGCAGAAATGGAGAATGAGGAAGACAGGCAGATGTTTATGGAAGAATACCATATGAAAGAACCCGCCCTGAATCGTTTGATCACTTCTACCTATCAGTTGCTTAACCTCGATACCTATTTTACCGCTGGTGTTCAGGAAGTTAGGGCCTGGACCATTCATAAAGGCTGGAAAGCCCCACAGGCTGCCAGTGTAATACATACCGATTTCGAAAAAGGGTTTATTAAAGCGGAAGTAATTGCTTATAACGACTTTGTAAAATATGGTAGCGAAGCTGCCTGTAGAGAAAATGGCCGTTTACGCATAGAAGGGAAAGAATACCTGGTGCAGGATGGTGATGTCATGCATTTCAGGTTTAATGTATAA
>CAIWKU010000187.1 GCA_903913355.1 uncultured Bacteroidota bacterium
CCCCCCAATGGGTAAGGTAACCAATGCCGGTATGTTTCCGGATACGATCCGTTTCTTTTTCATCACCTGGGATAATCAGGCCAGCTCGCTCATGGATGTTTTTTCCATATACCGTTTTGGGAGTAATCACTTCTGCCAAAAGGAGTCCGTTTAGCATGGTGATTGCACTTTCGTCGTGTTCTGGATGACAGCATATCAGCTGATCGTATTTCATCAGAAGCATATCGCCATGCTCAATGGTGGTAACATACCTAGCCTCTTCGTAACAGGCATAATGTTCCTGGTAGTTGAAATAAACAATATCATTCTTTCGCACTTCCATTGGCACATCAAACATCACCGAACCAAATTTGTAACCCATATTTTCAACAAACTGTGATCTAAAATAAAATTTCAGCTGATCCATGTCGAGCGGGGTTTCACCCGGGATAAGATTGTTCTGAATTTGCTTCAGGTTAAAGTTTAACCTGTCCGGAACTGCAAAAACCTTTCCTCTTACTGAATAGTGAGAAGCCAAGGTCTCTTCGTCTTTATTTCCTACCTGAAAATCGGTTTCCTCGCCGTCGATCTGAAACGTTTGAAAGTCCTTATCAGGAAGAACAAGGACGTAGTTTGAAGGGATGCTGATATTGTGTACACTTACTTTCATAAATTAAAAATTATGTAATCTTTTTACTTTTGTGTAGTTGCTATTAAATTCGATTTCAGGGTGCCCGCCATCGATATATTTCTTAACTCCTTCGATATACAAACTTCGCTGATATTCGTCTTTAATCAGCATCAAATCTAAAATTTGTCCTACCGGTAACCTTTCAAGGTCCTCAAAAAGCCTGTAAAGATATCTTTCTGTTAATTCTGCCATGGTTAGAACGGTAAATCTTCCTCTTCTTCATTTTTTTCGCGCACAGAAAATGGTATAAATTGCGTAGTGGCATCACTACCGGTAACGGCATTATCGTCTTCGGTGTAGTCCTGAAAACGCATAACAGCGGCCCTAAACCTAATTTTTTTGGTTTCCAATGCGCCGTCACGATGTTTTGCCCATATAACCTCTGAAAGTTGAGCAGTAGAAACACCATCGGCATCTTTAGTGATCCCGTAATACTCTGGCCGGTAAAGGAACAAAACATTGTCGGCATCTTGCTCGATGTTTCCGGACTCGCGAAGGTCGGATAGCTGAGGGCGCTTATTTCCTTTCCTTTCCTCAACCGCCCGGGAGAGCTGTGCCAATGCAATGATAGGGATATCAAGTTCTTTGGCAACATTTTTTAATCCCCTGGATATAACTCCTAACTCCTGATCACGGTTACTACCGCGGCCATCGGTTTTACCCTGCATGAGCTGTAGGTAGTCAACAAAGATTATCCCAATACCATGAATTTGCTTCCACCGTATCGCTTTTGCCCGAAAAGCCATGATTGAAAGCCCTGCAGTGTCATCGATATGCATCGGCGCCATTCTGAGTTTTTCCAACCGGTTTTTAAGAAGCAGCTTGTCAACTTCGGTAAGTGTGCGCTTTTTGATTTTTTCCAAAAATATCTCCGTCTCATTACTGATCAACCTATCGGTCAATTGCAGTTTGCTCATTTCGAGTGAAAATATCCCTGTAGGCACACCATGGATCACCGCGGCATTGCGGGCCCACTGTAACATAAGGGAAGTTTTACCCATCGCTGGCCTGGCCCCCAATATCGTCAAATGGTTATTTTGCCATCCACCGGTAAACTCGTCCAGCGTTTTAAATCCAGTACCGACACCGGTAATACCGTCGGCAACGGGCCGGTCCA
>CAIWKU010000188.1 GCA_903913355.1 uncultured Bacteroidota bacterium
CAGCTTTTAATACATCAGCTAATTCCTGAACTTCTTTCACTGTTAAGCCTACTAATGTTTCGGCTAATGATTTTACGTCTGCCATGTTTTTCAATTTTTTCCGTCTTCATATCAGGCTTGGCTGATCCGACGGAGGTTTAAAAAAATTTGATGTCTATTATTAATTTGAAAATTTGAAAATTTGAAAATTTGAAAATTTTCAAACCCGCTTTTCAGTTAATACATTTTTTATGAAAATTGATTATGCGCATTTTCAAATTGCCACATTTTCAAATTTTCAAATGACTACTCAGCTACTGCTCCGGCTGCTTTTTCATGATGGTGCAACAAAGCAGCCAACACTCTCTTAGCAGGTGATTGCAGTAATCCGATTACTTCACCGATCAGTTCATTCTTAGTCTTGATCTTGGTTAATGCTACCAGGTTATTATCACCGGTGTATACATCGCCATTGATGAAAGCTGCTTTCAGGATAGGTTTTTCAACGTTTCCTGCTTTACGGAAAGAACTGATGATCAGGGCCGGTTCTTTTGGATTTTCAGAAAACATCAGTGCAGTTACATTGTGTAATGAATCGTAAATGCCTGCATATTTTTCTGCATCCAGAGATTCCAGTGCTTTGCGGATCAAAGTGTTTTTAGCCACTTTCATCTCTACCTGCTTATCAAAACAGGTACGACGCAGCTTGGAAACCTGTTCAACAGTTAATGCTTCTGTATCGGTAATATAAAAGTTATTATACTGAGCGAATTTCTCTTTCAGTACGCCTATTACCTCGTTTTTTTGATCTTTTGTCATAACTAATTCTTTTTAAAACCCGGGTCACTTCCATCCACCTTCGCTAATGCATCAGTGGATAAATCACCAGGATTAGTTCATTAATGATTTAGTGTCTAAGGTAATACCCGGACTCATGGTGCTGGCCATACTAACGCCTTTCAGGTAAATTCCTTTGGCAGTAGATGGTTTCAATTTAATGATGGCATTGATGAGTTCAGCGCTGTTTTCTGCAATTTTATCAGAAGCAAAAGATACACGACCGATAGAAGCATGAACAATACCTGATTTATCTACTTTGAAAGCAATCTTTCCGCCTTTCACTTCATTAACAGCACCGGCAACATCATTGGTTACGGTTCCTGTTTTTGGGTTTGGCATCAGGTTACGTGGACCCAGTACTTTACCGAGTTTACCTATTTTAGGCATCACGGAAGGAGTGGCAATGATAACATCCACATCTACCCAACCTGCTTCAATTTTTGTGATGAATTCATCCAGACCAACATAATCAGCACCTGCTTCTTTAGCAGCCGCTTCTTTATCCGGAGTGCAAAGCACCAATACTTTTTTTGTTTTACCGGTACCATGTGGTAATGATACGGTACCACGTACCTGCTGATCCGCTTTCTTAGGATCTACACCCAAACGGATATGTAAATCAACGGAGCTGTCGAATTTGGTACAATTGATTTCTTTTACCAATGCAGATGCATCTTTCAGGGAATAAACTTTGTTTTTATCCACCTTAGCAACTGCTAGTTTTCTTTTTTTAGTAACTGACATTTTCTACTATTTAAGGTGAATAATTAGTTTTCCCAAGGGGCTTTTCCGTCAACGGTAATACCCATACTACGCGCAGTGCCGGCAACCATGCTCATCGCACTGTTGATAGTAAAAGCGTTCAGGTCAGACATCTTGTCTTTAGCGATAACTTCTACCTGTTCCCAGGTAACTTTACCTACTTTCTGACGATTGCTTTCCTTAGATCCGGATTGAATTTTTGCAGCTTCCATTAACTGGACAGCAGCTGGGGCGGTTTTGATGATAAAGTCGAAAGACTTATCCGTATACACCGTAATTAAAACAGGAACTACTTTTCCCATTTTATCCTGGGTTCTTGCATTGAATTGTTTGCAGAACTCCATAATGTTCACACCCTTAGAACCGAGTGCGGGGCCTACCGGAGGCGCAGGATTGGCTTGACCACCTTTCACCTGCAGCTTCACGAAGCCAGAGATTTCTTTTGCCATTTTTATAAGATTTAATTGGTAATAGCGTCAGGCTTTTGGCCTGACTCCCAAATTCAATCATTCTTTTGTAAAGAACTTTTGGGGCGGCAAAGGTAAATAAATTATCGATTCTTCCAAGTAAAACAAGGGATAATCCCAATAATTTATGGCATTTCAGCTGAAAAAAAGGGCTTTTCAGTGACTTTACAGCGGGTATTCTATAAAAAAGCCGGGATAGGGGTCCCGGCTTTCAAAAATTTGCAGATGAATTTTTAATTCAGTTTTTCTACCTGCATATAGCTCAGTTCCACAGGTGTAGAACGGCCGAATATTTTTACAGTTACTTTCAGTTTTTTCTTCTCATCATTTACATCTTCGATCACACCGTTAAAGTCGTTGAAAGGTCCTTCAATAATCTTGATAGTTTCACCAACAATAAATGGTTCACTCATGGTAACACCCTGGTCGTTCATCTCATCCACCTTACCCAGCATTTTATTCACTTCACTCTTACGTAATGAAATGATATTGCCTTTAGATCCTTTTCCATCGGTTAGAAAGTGCATTACATTACTGATATTGCTGATATGCAAAACAATATCATCCGTCAATTTTCCATCCAATACTTCCATCATCACATAACCGGGGAAATAGTTTTTCTCGCGCATTACTTTTTTACCGTTCTGCACTTTATACACTTTCTCCATAGGCAGAAATATCTGTTTGATAATTTCCTGCCAGCCGCTTCGGATAATATCTTTATCAAGATATTCCTTCACCTTGCGTTCTTTACCACTCACCACGCGCAATACATACCATTTGGTTTCAGGCTGTAGTGCCGCAACTGCTTCAACTACCGGTGCTTCTATTACTGGTTCCATGCTGTTCTACTTAAATAATGAATAAATCAGCTTCAACAATTGGTTACTGGAAAAATCCATCACCCATACCATCGCTGTAATGATAATCGTAGCCACCAATACAATCACTGTACTCTGCTGTAATTGCGTCCAGGTAGGCCAGGTTACTTTCTCCAGCAACTCATGGTAACTTTCTTTGAAATAGGTAGCTATCTTGTTCATTAGGTCAATTTGAAAATTTGAAAATTTGAAAATTTGAAAATGCAAATTAAAAACCTGAGGTGTTCACATTCCTTAATCGAAGTGAATTTTCAAATTTTCAAATTGCCACATTTTCAAATTATTCAGCACGGGCACTAGGATTCGAACCCAGATCGAAGGTTTTGGAGACCTCTATACTAACCGTTGTACGATGCCCGTAGAAAACTAAAAGCTATCCCGAGTAATCGGAACAGCTTTTAGTAGTATGTTACAAATGTAAGGAAAACATTTGTTTTCAAGTGATACCGCTTTCGCGGAATCGCTTATTTTAAGATTTCAGTAACCTGTCCGGCACCTACTGTACGTCCACCTTCGCGGATAGCGAATTTCAGACCTTTCTCCATCGCAATTGGCTGGATCAGTTTTACAGTCAGGTTGATGTTATCACCAGGCATCACCATTTCAGTTCCTTCTGGTAAAGTAACTTCACCAGTTACATCCGTAGTACGGAAATAGAACTGAGGACGGTATTTATTAAAGAATGGAGTGTGACGTCCACCTTCTTCTTTGCTCAATACATACACTTCACCTTTGAATTCTGTGTGCGGAGTGATAGAACCTGGTTTGCATAATACCATACCACGACGGATCTGGCTTTTTTCAATACCACGTAATAACAGACCTGCATTATCTCCGGCTTCACCTTCATCCAATAATTTCTTGAACATTTCCACACCGGTTACGGTTGAACTCAAAGGAGCTTCCATCAGACCAACGATCTCGATAGCTTCACCCACTTTGATACGACCACGCTCGATACGACCGGTTGCAACGGTACCACGACCAGTGATAGAGAATACATCTTCCACACTCATCAGGAACGGTAAATCAACAGGACGAGGAGGCAATGGAATGTAAGTATCAACGGCTTCCATCAGTTCGTCGATCTTGGCAACCCATTTTGGATCTTCAGCAAGTGCACCTGTTGCAGAACCCTGGATAATTGGTGTGTTATCACCATCGAAACCGTAAGAAGTCAGCAATTCACGAACTTCCATTTCAACCAGTTCCAATAATTCAGGATCGTCAACCAGATCCACTTTATTCATGAAAACAACAATACGTGGTACACCTACCTGGCGAGCCAACAGAATGTGTTCTTTTGTTTGAGGCATTGGTCCGTCTGTAGCGGCCACAACTAAAATCGCACCATCCATCTGTGCAGCACCGGTGATCATGTTTTTCACATAATCCGCGTGACCTGGACAGTCAACGTGTGCATAGTGACGGTTAGCTGTTTGGTACTCAACGTGAGCAGTATTGATGGTGATACCACGCTCTTTTTCTTCGGGCGCACCATCGATCTCATCATATTTTTTCGCCACATTACCCATACCTTTTTTAGACAAGATCATAGTAATAGCTGCGGTTAAAGTAGTTTTACCATGGTCAACGTGACCAATGGTACCTACGTTTACGTGAGGTTTTTCCCTCTTAAAGGTCTCTTTTGCCATTTTTATCGATTTTTAGTTGTGTTTTAAAATTTGAGGCCATTTTACCGGCCAGGTTTATTGTTTGCTTGTATTCTACTTGTATTCCTGCTACAAATCTACTCTTTCCTGCTTATTCTTAATGAGCCGTTAGTGAGAATCGAACTCACGACCTCTTCCCTACCAAGGAAGTGCTCTACCCCTGAGCTACAACGGCATTAACTCAGTTTAAAGTTTGGGGTTTGGCATTTGGTGTTTGGGGTTACACTCCAAACCCCGAACACCAAACGCCAAACCCTAAACACTCTCGTGAGCGGAAGACGAGGGTCGAACTCGCGACCTATAGCTTGGAAGGCTATCGCTCTACCAATTGAGCTACTTCCGCTTATTAATTTGAAAATTTGAAAATATGGTAATTTGAAAATTACCTCAAAATCAAATGATCTTTAAAGAACTTAACCAACCTAATTTTCAAATTTTCAAATTGACTCATTTTCAAATTGAAAAGTGGGCAGAGTAGGGTTCGAACCTACGTACTCGTGAGAGAACAGATTTACAGTCTGTCGCCTTTAACCACTCGGCCATCTGCCCCTTTTGGTTTGGGGTTTGGTGTTGATGGTTTGGGGTTAACGCCAAACTCCAAACCCAAAACTCCTAACTGCTTTACTGAGCCGAAGATGGGACTCGAACCCGCGACCTGCTGATTACAAATCAGCTGCTCTACCAGCTGAGCTACTTCGGCATATTTTCTGGATTCAGTAGCGGAAAACCCTGCTATTTGGCTGTATTTTTAAAAATTGTCTGGTATTTCAATTTCCAAATCAAGCCTTCCAAAAATCAAAAACACAAAGAACTATCCCATTTTTTGGGATGGCAAAGGTAATGGAAAACTTAATTCAGCAAAATTTTGGTTCGAAAATTTTCAGGCAGTTTTCAACAGGTTTTACCTATATCCCCCAAAAAGCCATTTATACGGGTATTTTCAGGCAACTAATTCCCTGGTATTACCGGGTTCTCTAACTGGGTAATTTCACCAATAAATGGCTAAATACACAGATAGAGGTTTTCTTCGTATTCCCGTCGTATTTTCTTCGGTTCCGCTTCGATTACAACCGAAGCCTGCTTTAGTATTCTTCGGTTACAATCGAAGCGGCTTCGGTTGTAATCGAAGGAATATAGAAGGAAATAAGACGCAAATACAACGAAATCCACTCCAAAATCTTGTTGTCCCTTATACGCGCAAAGGCATATTATATGTTATTCTGGTTAAATAATCGTGCTTTATTGCATTTTCAGAAAATGCAGTCTATCTTACCAGATACAATTTTTAACCAAAACAGACCTTATGCAAAAAAACTTCTTCCTTTTACTCGTTATTGGTATAGCTTTTAGTTGTAATACCAGTTCGGACAAATCTACTTTTAAGCCAGATAATGCGGATACTTCCAAACCGGTATATGCCTATACAATCAAATACCCTGATAATTGGGAAACTGGCAGTTCAAAGAATACGGCGATTGCTTTGAGTGCCCTAAAAGCCTTTGAAAATAATAAGCTCGATGAAAGCATTGGCTTTTTTGCGGATTCAGTTGACTGGAAAGAAGATTATGTGGATCGCAAACTTTCTAAAGACAGTCTGAAAGCTATTTTTGTCAGCAGTTGGAAAGACAGGGCTTCCTTAAAAGTAGATATGCATGATTTTGAATCTGTGATTTCTAAAGACAAGAAGGAAGAGTATGTTACCCTGTGGTATACGGAAATAAACACAGATAAAAAAGGAAAAATGGATTCAGTGGCCATCATCAATGACCTGAAAATATCCAACGGAAAAATCGTTTCGCTGGATGAAGCCATCCGTCATTTTCCTGTAAAAAAATAATTTTGTTTACGCATCTTTTATATGCAAAAAAAAAGCGCCTCAATGAAAAATTGAGGCGCTTTGTATTAGGCAGCTACTTTGTCTTTTTTTCTTTTTATCTGTGAAATCAGCGATTCCATTGCATTATCAAATGATTCTTCGAATGATTTTGTGGAGGCTTTCGCAAAAAAATCATGTTTCGGAACATGTATTTTAATTTCTACAATTTTGTCTTTAATATTATGCACCACATTATCCAACTTTAGAAATACTTCCACTTTCAGAATACTATCATGAAAAGTGTTCAATTTGTCCAGTTTCCGGGTTACATAATCAACCAGCTTGTTGTCCGCATCAAAATGCACGGTTTGGATGTTAACGTTCATAAATACCACGTTTAAACGGTTAAGAAATAATATGTAAAAGAACTTATACTTCGCTTTGAATACATCCTGAATTTTCAACCAAATCAGTGAGTACAAGTTACGAAAAAAACAAAGTAAACAGAAATATCTGCTCCTTTTTTTAGGGTATTGGGAAAGTCTTACCAATTAAGCTTTGGGGTGCGCTTTATTGAATACTTCTTTGAGCTTTTCAATGGTATTATGCGTATATACCTGGGTGGCTGCCAGACTGCTATGTCCCAGCAATTCCTTCACCGCATTCAGATCGGCACCATGGTTCATCAGGTGGGTGGCAAAGCTATGTCTGAGTA
>CAIWKU010000189.1 GCA_903913355.1 uncultured Bacteroidota bacterium
GTCAGCAATCGAGATATATTTTCTTTTCGCAGCACTGGTCAAACCCTGCTCCATGTCTTTTAATATTTGTAATGGATCTTCTGTTCTTGGGTTATCACTGGTTAATATTACCCGGTCACTCAGATCGCAGGCAGTTTGTGCCATAATGGGTCTTTTTGTCTTATCCCTGTCACCCCCACAACCCACTACGGTAATAATCTGCTCATGCCCTTTGCGAAGTTTTTTAATAGTGGCCAATACATTTTCCAAAGCATCCGGCGTATGCGCATAATCTACAATGCCAATAATCATTCCTTTACTGATACTATAATCAAAACGGCCCTCAGCTCCTGTTAGTGAACTCAACACAGTTAGTACCGTCTCACTCTCTTCTCCCAAACAAACCGCCGCTCCATATACTGCCAACAGGTTATACGCATTGAACTCACCAATCAATCTGAAATGAACTTCTTTGTCATTTACTGTCATTACCAATCCGGTAAGTACATTTTCGAGTATCTTCCCTTTAAAAGCCACAGGCGATTTCAGGCTATAGAAATATTTTTTAGCCGGTGTGTTCTGCAGCATGATTTCTCCACGTTTATCATCTGCATTGGAAATGGCGAAAGCTGAAGAAGAGAGATGATCAAAAAAACTTTTCTTTACGCGGATATATTCATCAAATGTTTTATGATAGTCAAGATGATCATGTGTGATATTACTGAATATGCCTCCCGCGAAAACTAAACCGGTAATCCGGTGCTGGTGAATAGCATGACTACTACTTTCCATAAATACATGCGAGCATCCTGAATCTGCCATCTTTTTCAACAATGCATTCAGGCTTACCGCATCAGGGGTAGTATGGGTTGCCGGAATGATTTCGTCAGCAATCTGATTCTGTACCGTGCTGAGTAACCCACATTGATAACCCAACTGGGTAAATAGTTTAAATAGAACAGTTGCAATAGTTGTTTTCCCATTTGTGCCGGTTACACCCACCAGCTTAAGTTTTCCAGAAGGCTCACCATAAAACTGGTGGGCCATATAAGCAACAGCTTCTTGTGTATTGGCAACTTGGAGGTAAGTAATCCCTTCCAACAAATGCTCGGGCATTTCTTCACAAACAATGGCAATGGCTCCCAACTGGATGGCCTTATCAATAAAGAGATGTCCATCGGACTGTACTCCCCTGATAGCAACAAATACATCACCACCGTTTATATTTCTTGAGTCGATCTGTATACCATTCACTGCAATATTGGTATTACCAGATACCTGCTGCAAATGCACTTTATATAATATGTTCTGAAGTATTGCCATACTATGTATCAAAAACAGATTGCTTTGATTACTATTCTTATTTATTAATTCAATTCAATATTTACCATCTGCCCTTTTACAAATACCTGACCGGGTTGTATCGATTGCAAGGCTACTTTCCCTCTTCCCTTTGCCATCACCTTTAAGCCAAGGTTCTCACATACATATACCACATCTTTCAATGCCATCCCTTTTAATTCCGGCATCGCGGTTTGTGTAATATTTTTTTTATTCAATACAGTAACCGCATGGGTACTATTCAGATTAATCCATTGGTCGTTCGCTGTGGTAGAATCTGCATAACGCAGATTGAGTTTTGCAGAAACAGTTGAAATATCTTTTTTGCTGCCTGTATAACTGAATAGTGAACTGTCTGATTTTTTCACTGTTGCCTGCAAAGAATTACCCTGGGTTATATAGGTGCTATATAATCTGTCTGCGATCTCTTTAAAAACCGGGCCAGCAATAAGCGCACCGAGATGAATCAATGCATGCGGTTTATTTTTGATGATTACCACACAGGTATATTGCGGATTTTCTGCAGGAAAATATCCGGCAAATGCTGATTGATAGATTTGTTCAGAATAACCCAGTTTGCCATTTGCTACCAGGGCAGTTCCTGTTTTACCGGCAACTTTATAGGGGGAATTCTTAAATAAAGATTTAGCGGTTCCTTCAATGCAAACGCCTTCCAAACATTCTTGTAAAAGTTGTAGCGTTCCCTCACTGCATATCCGCTCATCGATTACTTTTGGATCAAATTGCTTCATTAATACACCTTCATCTTTTACCGCACTAACCAGGTAAGGCCTCATCATCTTGCCCTTATTCGCTACAGCATTGTACAAAGTGGCGGTTTGCAAAGGTGAAATCAAAAGATTGTATCCAAATGCCATCCATGGCAAAGTAGTAGGTATCCAGGAAGATTGACCCGGCTTATATATAACCGGCTTGCTTTCACCAGCCAAATCAATACCGGTTACTGAATCCAAATGCATTTTAGACAAATGCCTGATAAACTGATTGGGGTTATTACTATAATTGGCCCAGGCTAATTTTGCCATACCTACATTCGAACTTTTTTCAAAAGCCTGTTTTACGGTCACTTCAAAATCCCCTCTTTGCTCTGCATCATATACGGTTAGCCCATTGATATGCCAGGTGCCTCCTTCGATATTTACAACATCCGTCAGCTTTACTTTTTTATCCTCCAGTAAAGACATCATAGTAGCCAGCTTAAAAGTGGAACCAGGTTCCGATCTGGTGATGGCATGATTAAAATCTTCCCAATAATTGCCATCTGATTTTCTACCCAGGTTGGCAATGGCTTTTATCTTACCGGTTTTTACTTCCATCACAATCGCACAACCATATTCAGCTTCGTTCTTTACCAACATTTTCATCAATGCATTCTCGGTAACATCCTGTATAAATACATCCAGCGTGCTTACAATATCTTTTCCTGTTTCCGGCTCTATTACATAGGTATCATCCTCAACGGGTACTTTTACACCGCCAGCAATGGTTCTCAGCAGTTGTTTCCCGGTTCTTCCTTTCAAAAGTGAATCATAGGTCATTTCCAAACCCACTTTATTGGAATCCCTGGCCAAACCTATTGTTCTGAATGCCAGCATCTGGTAAGGATTTAATCGGATGGTTCTTTCATTAGCAATTAACCCACTCTTGTACCTCCCCAAACGGAACAAAGGAAATTTCCTAAGTTGTTCATATTCCCGAAAGGATATTTTTTTGCGCAATAAAAAATAGCCATCATTGTTATCATATCCTTGTTGCAGCATCGTTTTAAACTCGCCTGCCGACTGATCCCTGAAAAGGTTAGCCAGGCACTCACTTAAAGAGTCAATATTTTCACGAAACCGGATTCCATTTTTTTCATGTAATCCCGCCACTCGGAAATCCATATAAATGTCAAATTGAGGAATACTGGTACTTAACATTTGTCCGTCCTCACTATAAATCGTACCACGCTCTGCTTCAATATCTTCCAGTTTCTGGTGAATACTATCACTCAATTCCCGCCAGTGATTACCCTGAACCTGTTGTATATAAACAGCTTTACCAAAAATGGCTACGCAAACCAATACCACCAGTATATAACTGAGGTACACTCTCCAGAGTATGTCGCGTTTTACATCCATCTTGGTCATGAATAATTAATAATTATTTTATAACTGATCTCTGCTTATTATACAATTCCTTTCATTCAATTATTCTTTTCTTCTTTCAACCGTGTCGGCATTTCTTTACTCACTTTTAATCCCAGTGGCTCTGTAGCTTTTACAATCTGCACTTCTTCGCTTTTAAACATCACTTCACTTTTCAGGGTCTTGTAGGCAAACTGCAGTTCTTTTAATTCGTTGGTAGTAGCATTAATCCTTCTGATAGTGGTATCCGCGCGATGACCATTTGCGATATACAAAACAGTAAGTGCAGACAGGTACAGGAAGAAAGGAATATTCTTTACTATCCATTGATAGTTGAATAACCCTTTTAGCGGGTTCCTATTACCTGAATTTTGCAACTGCTCAGCCATCCTAACTCAATTAGTTTTTCTTTTAATCAGATTTATCAAACAGAGCCAAAAACCGAACACCTAGAACAACCCGAAACTTTCCACCAAAAACAACCCTAACCCTAAACTCTCTGAGCTACTCTCAACTTTGCGCTCCTGCTTCTATTATTTTTTCTCAATTCCTCTTCTCCGGCTGTAATCGGTTTCTTGGTTATAATTTTCAATACTTCCAGTTTCTGTTCAGACAAAAAGGGGTTTACAGGAGTTTCGTCGAAACTGCCCTGGCGGAAGAAATTCTTCACAACCCTGTCTTCAATAGAATGGAAGGTGA
>CAIWKU010000190.1 GCA_903913355.1 uncultured Bacteroidota bacterium
AAAATATTCAAATAGCCGCCATCTTCTCACATAATCCGGGCATTACTGAATTTGTAAATCAGTTAACCCATACCCATATAGACAATATGCCTACCTGTGGCGTTTTTGCGGTGAACATGGCTATAGATAATTGGAGTGATTTTGCGAATGCGGATAAAACATTTGCATTTTTTGAGTATCCTAAATTGTTGGGGGCTGTTTAAAAAATTGCCTATACAGCTTATTAAAAGAAATCCCATTTCGCATTAGTTTACCTGCTTTTTAAGATTTACCAGGTATACTCCTGTAAAAATGAGTATCGCTGCCGCCAATTTAACTATACTAAAATATTCTCCGGCAAACACAATGGCAATCACGGCAGCAAATACCGGCTGTGTATAGATATAGGATCCGGTTGCAGAAGCGCCGATTCCATTGATGCCGTATACGTTTAATAAATAGGCAAGAAAAGTAGCACCTACTGCTACATAAGCCAATCCTGCCCAGTGCCATATCGTAAATACTGACCAATCCGTATGCACAAATTGCTGCATACCAAATGGCAAAATCACCATGGCCCCGAAAGTGAATATCCATCTCAATACCTGGATACCCGTGTATTTGCGCATCAGGGGTCTTACCAAAACGAGGTAAAATGCATAAGAGATCGCGTTGATCAATACCATCGTATCTCCCAATAACATATTTGCGCCGGTATGCGTACTGTCTTTCAACAATACCAGAATACCTGCTCCGCTGATTCCCAATAACAAACCCAGAAATTTAAGCAGGGTAAACCCTTCTCTTAAAAGCCAGGCTGCAATCAGCGTTATGAATATAGGTGTTGCCAATGAAAGCAATGAACTATGAATAGACGTGGTAAGCGATACGCCTTTGATAAAAAATATCTGATTAATTACCACCCCTGTCAATGCACATAACAGAAACCGGGGGAGATCCTTTCTGTCAATTTTTATTTTTCCAGGCTTCAACAGAAAAAGAGACCAGAATAAAAATAGACTTACCAAGATTCTTACCACATTCAGTGCAAAAGGATGAATAACAGAAGGGGTAATATATTTTACTACTGCATAATTGCTACCGAAAATAAAATTGGCGCCTAATACGGCTAAATGGGCTTTGCTATTTTTTGTCATGCGTATTGCAAAAATAAAGGCAATCAGTCACTATACCGAAGCTTTGAGTAAATCCACGATTGTTTCCGGATCAAATACCTTGCATTCAGTTTTTTTAAAGTCAAATTCCTTTACGAGCTTAGTCTGTTCAGCCAGATTGAGATCGGCTTGTTTGATACTAAAACAATACCCCTGTTCCAATAATTTTTTAGCAAGGTATTCCTGCTCAGTCTGACCGGGAGTAGGAATCAGGATCGCTTTTTTTTGCAGGGTCAATAGCTCCATTACGGTTGTATACCCGCTTCTGCTGATGATGTATCTGCTTTGTGATAAGGCTTTGTGCAATGATTCACCAGGAAGATGATTTTTTACTTCCACATGATCAGATAATCTGTTAATTGTCTTACTACCCGGTTTTCCTCTTACCAATAATACCTTTCCTTTCAAGGAGGCTATCTGGCTAATCAGGATATTCTCTAGCATGGTTCGTTGGGGTTCGGGACCTGAAAGAAGGATACAATAGTCGTATACGATTTCAGCCTGTTCCGGCTGAAATCGTGAAAGCAGTCCAATATAATACACAGGAATGGCCGGTAATTTTGCCGGATTTGATAATGCACCGGCAATCGCCTTCTCACCCTGAATATCCGGCACCCAGCAAGCCGTAAACCGATTAATATATCGGTAATTGATCCATTGTATGCATTTCTCCAACCATCTAAAACCTGCCTTAATATTTAACTGGTGTGTGATAAAAATACAGGGAACTGATGCATTGTATAGTCCATATCGATTATCAGAGATCACCAGATCGAATTTGTTTTTTGTAACCAATTGTTTTAGAAACAGGTTTTCTTTTCTGATTATGGTAAACAATCTGGGTAATTGTTTCAAAAGTGAAAAAGCAAACCAGCGGGGATGCTTACTATATTTTACCCGGTAGCCTTCCAACGGTAAAATGGCCAATAGAGGAAATTCTGTTTGCAGAAGAGCAGCCTGACTACCCTCAGCAGCCAGCACTACTTCAAAGCCGGCATTCACCAGGCCTCGAATAATAGGAATACAGCGGGTAGCATGTCCAAGGCCCCAGTCTAAAGGGGCCACCAATACCTTTCTTATGTTAATATTTGGAGACAATTTACCTGGTTCTGGTTTTATATATCCTGTAAAGTAGTATTTTAGAATTCAGATTATGAAAATGAAAATAAACCAAATTATCGTTTTGTTGTTATTGCTATCGTTTACTGCCAGCTCATGCGGCGTTTTTCATAAGGGCAACGACACAAAATTTTGCGGCTGCCCTAATCATAAATAGTGATAACCGGGTCAGATATGAATGATTCACACAGAGATTTACTGGTGCTTTCAAAAAGCGAAGCACTGAGTGCGGAACAAAAGCAGCGTGAAATTGAAAAGCTGCATAGCCTGCTATATTCTACAGAAACCTTCGACAGTTTTTGTGTGGCCAATGAAATACTGGATCTTAACCGCCACAAACGGATACACAAAAAGTTCATTATCCAGAAAATACTCAGAGAGTATCCGAAAAAGCCTTTTGTATTTATTGTCAATAAAAACTAAACCTTCGGGTTCTGTTTTATCTCAGCTTTTCTAAAGCCGATTCCAGCTTACTCAGCATTTCAGGTATTTCTTCTTTAATACAGGTGCCCACACTTAAACGGTACCATGGATTTTTTGGCCCTGCGCCAAAAGCGGAGAAAGGAACTACGGCCAGTTTGGCTTCGCCCAATATATAAGATGTAACTGCCTGCTGGTTTTCTAAAACGATTCCATCTGAAGTGGTTTTTCCGGCCAGATCTATTTTAATGGTTAGATAAATAGCTGCCTGCGGTGATACAGAATCAACCGGATATCCCTTTTCTTTTAAATGAATAAACCCTTCATAAATACTGCGAAGCCGCTCTTCTATTTCGCCTTTAAAGTGTGCCAAGTATTTACTGATCGCCTCATTTTGCAAAAGGTATTTTGCAACGGCTTTTTGCTCTGCCATAGGTGCCCAGGCGCCTAAATGACTCAAAATAGCTTTCATTTTAGCAATAATCACTTCCGGGCCCAAAGCCCATCCCACCCTTACACCTGTGGCGGCAAATACTTTAGAAATGCCGTCAATAAAAATAGTGTAGGGTTTCATATCCGGTCTTTCGGTTACCGGGTTATAATGACGTGTACTACCATAGGTAAGGGTCCAGTACATCTGATCAAACATCAGGTAACATTTTTTTTCACCCTCTCCCCTGAGTTTATTTTCTTCAAGTATCAGATCACAAATCTCACCCAAAGCTTTTTGGGAAAGCGTTGTACCGGTAGGGTTTTGGGGTGTGCAGATACAAATCAGGGTAGCGCCTTTTATATTGGCTTTTACATCTGCTACCGTTGGCATAAAATCATTTTCGGGACTGCATTCAATTACACAATGTTCGCCATCTGTCATATGCACATAGTGATTATTGTTCCAGGAAGGAACGCCATAGATCACTTTATCTCCTTTATCCACGATGGCTTTGAAAACGGTATAGATCAATGGGCGGCCACCGGAAGCGATTTGAATTTCATTGGGCGCATAGTCTAAGCCCTCCCATTCTTTGATAAAATGACTAACCGATTTACGAAGATCCAATACTCCTTCTGCTGCCGGATAGCTGGTATTTTTTTGCTGATAGGATTCTATAATCAAGGCCTCCAGTTCGGAAGGGATAGGAAAAATATGCGGATCAAAATCGCCAATGGTAAAATTGTATATTTTTTCGCCATTGCGGATTCGCTCGCTGATCGCATTTCCCAGTTTTACAATTTCGCTGCCAACAAGGGTTCCGGCTAAATGACTTAGTTTAGGTTGATTCATAGAAACAGTGGTTCAATAATTAGAGGGTACAAAATTAAATGATTGTGCATAGCTGGCACTGAAATAATTTTAAATGGTTGATACGGGTTGGATTCCCTCAAATAAAAAATCACGGCAGATGGCTACCGTGATTTTTTGTTTACTATCCTCCTGGTAAGCCAATGACTATTCTATCGGTTTATATTCCTTGAATAATTTTACCGGCGAAGCTTCAGCAAGTGATTTATATTGTTTCCAACGCAGATCAAAGAAATTGTTGGCTCTTTTCAAAACATCGGCTACCATAGATTCTGCATCTGCCATTAAGCGTTCCTCCTGTGCACCAGGTGCCACATTTTTACTA
>CAIWKU010000191.1 GCA_903913355.1 uncultured Bacteroidota bacterium
ATGAGCAGTCCCGATATACGAGCCGGACAAGCTTTGCTGATTGCTGCGCTTAGTGCAGAAGGAAAAAGTGTGATTCAGAATATTGAACAGATTGACAGAGGGTACCAATACATTGATGAGCGATTGAAAAACCTGGGTGCTGAAATTACACGTATTGCGTAAAGCAGATTATTTTTTCACTACCCGCAAAGTCCTCTGTTGAGAGACCAAGCGGAGAATTTAATTTTCAGACTGTTTTTTCATTTACCTCTTTCACATTACCTGTTCTTTTTAATACACCCCAGTTCTGCAATTCGCCCTTAATCGCTTTGCGTAATGATCTGAACAATACCACCAGCATTAACCAACGATAGATCAGTCTCTGCGGAATCATCCATACTAATTTCCAAGGGTTCTCTTTTGCGAAAGCAAATGCAATAGAAGCAATCAATGCATCTACTACAATGAATATGAGGTAATAGAACCCGATTTTACCAGCATTGCCTGTTGCCAATCCTACAAACATCAACAAATCGGCAATCGGTGTAAAAAATGGAATGATGTATTTGAATAACAATATATCGGGCATCGCCACCAGACCCAATGATTTGTATTGCGTATTGAATAATAATTCTCTGTGTTTCCAGAAAACCTGCATCACACCAAAACTCCAGCGAAAACGCTGTTGCATAAATTGTTTAATGGTTTCAGGTGCTTCGGTATAGGCAACGGCTTTCGCCTCATTGGCTACTATATAACCCGCTTTCAGGATACGGATCGTAAGATCACAATCTTCTGCCAGGGTATCTGTAGTAAATCCACCTGCGGCCAATAACACTTCTTTATCAAAAGCACCAATGGCTCCGGGTATTACGGTAACTGCATTCAGGTAAGCAAAACCGCGGCGGTCAAAATTCTGTCCGGTTATATATTCAATACTTTGCCAACGGGTAATCAGGTTTACTTCGTTGCCCACTTTTACGGTTCCTGCCACTGCCCCTACCTTTTTATTTTCTGTCTGCCCTTTATCAGAAAGAAAATTAGTCATGAGCATACTTACCGCATCCACCGCCAACTGGGTATCGGCATCAATACATACCACATAGGGTGCAGCTGAATGTGTGATTCCAAAATTTAAAGCAGAGGCTTTACCACCATTGGGTTTCGTAAATATTTTTAGTTTCTCATGCCCGGCAAATGCCTCTGTTACTTTTGCATACGTGCCATCCTTACTACCATCATCCACAAAAATAATTTCAAAAGAAGGGTAATTACATTTCAGCAGGTTTTGAAGAGAGGCTACTGCATTTACTTCTTCATTATAGGCCGGTACGATGATAGACACCAGCGGTAGTTCTTTATTTTCGAATGAATTTACCGCCAGTTTATTTTCTCTTCTTTTTTGTAAAATAGTCAGGAATCCAATTAATAATAACCTGGCCGCACTCAATATCATAAATACGATAAACAGTGCAAACAGGAAATGACCACCTAAATAGCCCAATTCTGCAAAAAGATAATTGGCCTGTAACATATAATAGCCACTTCCTTTCGGAACCGGTGGCATCATATCATCTGGCTTCTTGCCTAGTAAATCAGCAACCGTTGTGAATTTGTATCCCCGGCTTTGGAAAAACCGGATAATCATACCCGTAGCTTTTACGGTTTCTGCGCGGTTACCACCTGCATCATGCAATAAGATGATATTGCCGTTTACGCCGGAAGTATCTTCTTTGTCTTCATTATGAATCCGTTTCTCATATACAGCAACAACACGGTTAAAAATAGTATCTGCGTTAAACCCTTTCACTTCACCCTGCAGCCAATCTTCGGGGTCAATACTTTCCCCAATGGTGAGGTAATTTTTGGTTCGGCTTAAAGCCACCGGCACCAACTCTTCACTTTTATCCGGCTCACTATCTGCATTAAACGGAGCACGGAACATAACGGTACTATGCCCGGTTATACACTCAATCAGCAATCTTGTACCATCCATTTCCAGGTTAGCACGCTGGGTACTTACCTTGGCCATATTGGGATGAAAAAAAGTATGGTTCCCAATTTCATGCCCTTCCTTGAATATTCTTTTTACCAGCGGAATATTATTCTCGGCTTCAAAACCTACGATAAAAAAGCTGGCAGGTACATGATAATAAGCCAGCGTATCCAATATTTGTCGGGTGTATAATGGATCGGGACCATCATCGAATGTGAGTACCAGTTTTCTTTTAGTGGTAGTACCCAATTTTCTGATCACATAAGTGGAAGGCAACTTATCATATGACTCTTCACTGATCAGCATATCCACGCTATCAATTTCGGGCGTGATATATCCATCGGTAGGACTGGCAATCAGATCGAGCACTTCCCCTTCACCGATATAATCGGGAGAAGAACCCGGTTGCACTTTTCTGAATTCATTAAAATCAAAAGTTTTCAGGGCAGCTTTGGTCATGGGTTTATTATAGAAATCCCAGATCCTGCTGTCTTCACTACCCAGGCGCCACAAAACAGTTCCCGCTAATTGGTATTCAGTGGCAAAACGTAAAGTATTAAAATTGGTAGCCGCATCTGTAAAATGCACTTCATGTAATGCATTCGCATCATCATAATAACGATAATGCAGATTATAGGTATTGTTATCAAAATCGATAACCGCACCGCTTTCGCGTGCATTGGCCAATGCTTCCTGGTAGGTTACTGTGGCTGCATTTTTCTTGCTTTTTAAAGTCCAGTCGTACCCAAACCCTGCCATTCCCAGAATAATCTTATTAGCAGGCACCTGGTCATCCATTTTATCGAGTGCCGCCTGAATCCATTGTTGAGAGCAGATAGGTCCGGGTTTGCTTTCGTCATGAAATTCATCATAGGCCATCAAGATCAGGTAATCATTGTATTTGCCCAGTGCTTTAAAATTATAACTATCATCAAAAGGAATCACATCCTGGGTAACCAATAGATTATTCGCATGTAATTTTTCGTACAATTCTTTCTGAAAAGCTACCAGGGGAGCATCATCAGTTTCTACCAGCTCTTCCAGATCCACGTTTACACCGGCAAAATGATATTGCCTCAATAACCTGATAATATCATTGATCAGCCTTTCTTTTTTTGCCGTATTGGTCAGAATCCTGTGTACAGATTCTCCTCTGAAAATCTGTTTATAGTTATTCGAAAGGATGGGCATGATCTCTACGCCAGCCGCTTTCATCAGGTTCAGGGCCTTGGCATCAATATTCGTATACAACGTATCGGCAGTAGGATCAATAAAAAACCATTCCGGTATTACCAGGTTTAGTTTAGAGATATTTCTTTCGAGAGAGGTAAAAGATTGCTTATCCCATGCCACATAAAATGCGGCCCGTATTCCTACACTATCACTAAATAAAGGTGAATTAGAAAGATCGAGTACGCTATCCATCTGTCCACAACCTTTACCAACGGCCCAACGGGCATTGATGGCTTTTCGGAAACCCCGGTATTCTTTTCCCAGTTTACTTTCCCGGTATTCGGGTATAGCTTCCGTCAACACTTTTTTCATGGCCCGCCCTTCCACCGAAATATCGGGCTCGTTCTTGTCGATATATTGCATCGCAATCACAATCACCACCACCGCAATTATGGTAAAAAACAAAAACAGCCTTCCTGCCCATTTAAAGCGTTGCCAGCGGGTTTTGGTTGCGGTTTGAAAAATTTGCGAGTTATCCGACATAATTGAATACAGATATTACAAGAACTGTACCGTTAATATAGCAAGGTAATGATGCGATATTGATTTTTGGCGAATAAAATTAATAAAAAGTTATTTTCACATCATTATTCAAAGCCAATGAGAGAGGAAGCTTCCGTTTTTTTTCAAAAATATTTCAAGGGGATACTGGCATTACTGATAGCCGTTTGCCTGATCCGGTTTACCGAGTACTTTTATATTGCTTCCAAATCATTTGTAAATCATACCTATTTATTCGAAATGGCCGGGTGGATCTATGATGCCTGGGCCTGTTTGATTTATGGTTTGGTTTTTCTATTGCCTTATTTTCTGTTAAGACTCATTAACAAAAAGCTGTCCACCATCGTTTTTCATTGCATCAATGTTCTTTTACTGATTGTTTATCTTTCCCTGATTGTGGTATTCTCTGAAAGAAATACGCCTTTTGATCATGAGATGTTTACCCGCAGCCTGAGAGAATCCTGGCTTACTACCCGGCAAATGATGACCAGTGGGTTTTTACTGTACCTCCCTTTTATTCTGTATATCGCTATCTATTTTTTTAGCTATCGTGTATTACTGACAAAAGCGCAATTTGGTCGCAGATTCATGCTGGGTATGGGATTGCTGGCCTTGGTTTCGGTTTCATTGATCAAATATGCCAACCCGCCCGAAAAATGGTTTCAGCAAACTTCTGCCTATTATTTTACCGCCAATAAGTTCAGTTTTTGGGTGGCTGATACCTATCATTATTTTACCACGAAGGACCAGTTTGATGCAGGAAAGTTGAATAATGAACAGTTGGCTGCCGAAATCGATTTTTACCAAAAGAACCAACCCTTCGAATTTACCAGCAAAGAATATCCTTTACTGCATGTGAACAATAGCAAGGATGTACTGGGTAGTTTTTTTAACCTGAAAGCAACGCCTCCCAATATTGTTATCCTGGTAGTAGAAGGTTTATCGCGTGATTTTAGCGGCGAGAGAGCTTATGCAGGCAGTTTCACTCCTTTTTTAGATTCATTATCCAAACAAAGTCTTTCCTGGGATAATTTTTTAAGCACTGCACCGGGCACATTTGCCGCACATCCTGCTATATCCGGTTCGCTGCCTTATGGTAAGAGAGGATTTTCATTGATCAATGTAATGCCTGATCATCTCTCCTTAATTAAGATCCTGAAATCAAACGGGTACCATACAAAATTCCTGATAGGGTTCAATCCCGATTTTGATAATATGGGCGGGTATATGCGTTTACAGGGTACGGATATGATTCTGTCGAAATATGGTTCCAAATACAAAGAAATGGGTGTGGGTTCGGAAGGCTGGTCGATGGGATATCCGGATGATGCATTATTCAGCCGGAGTTTTGAAGTGATGGACTCATTGCCCCAAACCCCTTACCTGAATATTTACCATACTGCCACCACGCATATGCCTTACCTGTTTGAGCAACAGCATATCTATGAAAAGAAGTTCGACAAAAAAATAAAAACCATGGCGGTAACACCCGCTATCAAAAAAACATTGAAAGAATGTAAAACGGTATTGGTGACTTATATGTTTTCAGATGATTGCATCAGGGATTTTTTAGCGAAATATGCGAAAAGACCCGATTACGCAAACACTATCTTTTTTATTACGGGTGATCACCATATCGGTTCTTTTCCATCCACGGGTGCTATTGATGATTACCATGTTCCGCTGATCGTATTCTCGCCTATGCTGAAAGCGCCTAAGAAATTTTATTCGGTTAATTCACATAATAACCTGGCACCTACCATTACGGCATTGGTATTGAATAATTACGCCCTACCCAATAAACCCAAAGAAGTGCATTGGCTGGCAGATGTTATGGATACCTGTCCCACGTTCCGTAACATTCAATCCATGCCCTTTATGGAATGGAGCAGGGAGATCACGGATTATATTTATAAAGACTACCTGATTTCAGGAACACAACTCTATAAATTAACCCCCGATCTATTGCAGGAAAGAGCAGACAATGATTCCATAAAAAATCATATGATTCGTCTGCTAAATAATTTTAAGATCATCAATTCCTATGTAACGGAAAACAATAAAGTGTTCCCTGCAAAACAAGCTGTTCTGCCCGGTGAGCGGGAATTGATTTTTTCCTATTCAGACTCAGCAGCGAAAACCTATTTTTCAAAACTATCTGATACTAGTATCATACCCGAATTCAAAGTGCCCAAAAATTACCAATACTTATACGTTGAATTATCGGCCGAAACCAATTTGCTCACGCCCGGCCTGGAAGACCAACCCTCTTTTCGTTTAGCCATGATTGATACACTGAACCGCGGAAGAAATTTTGTGTACTGGACACACCATAATATTGTGCAAATGTCGAAGGGAGATTATGTAGAAAAGAAATGGAACGCCGTTTCCACCAACGACCTCTTTACCCTAAGCGATTACAAAGCCTACACCCACATGATTTTTGACCTCTCATTCTATACACAAATCACACCACTAAATCTGCAACTAAGGAACTTGAAAGTGAAGGTGTACGGGGTAGGGAAAAAGTAACAATGTGACAATGTAACAATGTAACAATGTGGCAATTTGAAAATTTGAAAATTTGAAAATGGAAAGCAAGGTTATTTACTAAATTAAATATTTATTCAAATTTTCAAATTGCCACATTTTCAAATTTTCAAATTAATAATTAATAATTATTCAAACGTGCTATAGAAGTACGGTGTTTTCGCTTCAAACTCTGCGCTACAGGTATCTACCATTTTGTAGACCCGGGTAATGCCTAATGCTTTTCTTTTTTCGTATACGTCTTCATCGGTGCAATCGCCGTGTAATATGCGTGCGATTTGGGCATCGCTGAAACCATTCTTTTTGGATTCTTTCAGCAGATCAACCGGAATGGTATCTAAAGCATAGTGGGCAATCTCTTTTTCCAGGTTACAAATGATCTGGATCTGGTAAATAAACCAGCGATCGATGCCTGTTGCCTGTGCGATGGATTTTACGGTAGAGCCCTGCATCAATGCATCTTTTATACGGAA
>CAIWKU010000192.1 GCA_903913355.1 uncultured Bacteroidota bacterium
ATACTACTGTGGATGTATTGACCCCTTTCTTTAACAAGAGCAATAAACCGCCGAATATTGTTTTTTTGATTGTAGAGGGGTTGGGCAGGGCATTTACTAACCAAGGCGCATATTTAGGTAATTTTACTCCTTTTATTGATTCACTTGCCGGGCAGAGTTTATATTGGAAAAATTTTTTAAGCGAAGGAGGGCGGACTTTTGCTGTATTACCTTCATTATTAGGGTCACTTCCTTTTGCAAAAAGCGGGTTTACTGAACTGGGTGATGCGATGCCTGAGCATTTGTCTATTTTAAATATTGCCGAGAAAAATGCGTATAAAACCTCTTTTTTTTATGGAGGAGATGCACATTTTGACAATATGGATATCTTCTTACAAAAGAATCATATTGGTAAAATTAATGATCAAAAATCATTTCCTGAAACTTATACAAAATTACCAGCAGGCGCCTCTGGATTTTCCTGGGGATATGGTGATAAGGAATTGTTTCGTAGGTATTTCGAAGTTATTCACTCAGATGACCAACCTTACCTGAATGTAGTTCTTACAGTTTCAACACATAGTCCATTTCTCATAAATGAACAGGAAAGGTATTTAGACAGATTTGAAGAACGAATGACGGAATTAGGTTTTAATAATAAGGAAAAGGCAGAACACCGGTTTTATAAATATCAGTATGCAAGTATCTTATTCATGAATGATGCTGTTAAAAATTTTATTGAACAATATAAGCTTAGACCAGATTTTGCGAACACAGTCTTTATTATTACGGGTGATCACCGTATGCCGGAAATACCCATGAGCACAAAAATTGACCGTTATCATGTTCCGTTACTAATTTATTCAGCTTTATTAAAAAGAAGAGCTGTTTTTTCTTCTATATCCACTCATTTTGATGTTACACCAAGTATTGCAACATGGCTGACAAAAAGTTATCATCTAATTACTCCGTTAATTACTAGTTGGATGGGAACCGGTTTAGATACTACCAGGTATTTTAGAAATATACACGCTTATCCATTTATGCAAACAAAAAATGAAATTATTGATTTTGTTATGGGTAAATATATGATCAATGATCATAATTTATTTCAAATCGAAGAGAATATGGATCTTACGCCTATTTCTAATCAAAACAAGGCAAATCAATTGGAGAGTGGGTTTGATAAATTTACTATTCGAAATTTGAATTTTATAAAAACAAATCGACTTATGCCAGATAGTCTTTTACGTTTTTATAACCCGCTTTAGAACCAAGTAAATATAACTTTTTGGGTATTAATCTGTGGTAATGGAATTGATCAGGCCTATAATAATGACCGGGCCATATTTGAAAGATCAATCATTTCAAATGGGATAGTTAAATATCCATCAGATCCGAAGGAACCTGCAAAATCTTTATTAGCCTGCTGATCCAATTGACTCAAAACAATAACGGGTGTTTTCCGCGTTATATCTTTAGAAGATGAAAGCATTTGAAAATCATTCACATTAGATAACATCAGATTGCAGATCACTAAATCAGGTTTTTCTGTATCCAGGAAATGGATCGCCTGCTGAGCATCCATTGTTGCAACCACCTGATATCCCTGTTCCAACAACTCGAGCTCAATGGTTTTTAATAAGAGAGACTCATTTACTACAACAAGTATTTTCACGGAAAATCTATTTAGTGAGATGGATAAATATAGCTTTTTGAAAACTAAATTACTCATTGATTTTACCTGGCTGGATAGCTTTCTATCAGTTCAATAACTTCAGGAGTGCCATCTTCCAGATCAAGCTGATCAGCCATTGCGCAAATCTTAGCGATCATTTGAGGATTTTGGGTGGCTTCCATGGCTTTCCAAAGTTTCTCAGAGGTTAATTTTCGAAAAGGAATATGAAATCCCAGCCCTTTACGGGCAATCAATGCCCCATTATGAGGCTGGTCTGCCAAAACCGAAAGTATGATTGCAGGAATCTTCGATTTTAACACGGCTCCAATGGTTCCAATTCCTCCATGAATTATAGCCGCTTTGCATTTGGGTAATAACCAATTATGATTACTGTATTGGCAAACAAATAGATTAGGATGTTTGGGAATAACCGGCAATAAGGACCAGCCCGTACAAAAAACGATCCTGCATTCCTTATTTTGAAGCAGATCTATAAGAACCTTGCAAAATAGTTTTGTGTCAGGAATGGGTATACTACCTAGACCTATATAAAATGGTTTATGGCCACTTCTCAGCCAATCTGTTAATGCTTCCGGTGCATTATCCATACTATGGTGCGCCCGATTTTGTGTAGGTAATTGCAAAAAGCCCGTAACATGTGTATTCGAAGGCCAATCCTTAGGCTGAGTCAATAACTGTCTGCTCATTGGGTATACGATAAGCGGATTATCTGAAATATACTTTTTCCAATGCTTTGTTTCTGGTAAACCAATTCGCTTCCTGAAAATATTGACCCTTTTTTTGATCATCCACCAACCCAATTCCATTACCTGATAAGAAAACCGATTAAACCAACGGTGGTTAAAAGACCCAAAAACAGGATGAGGAAATTCTTGGGTTGGAGTGCCTGGCATACTTAAAAAAATACCGGCACAAGGCTTTTTAAATTTTTCGGCAATGGAATAAACAATGGGGAAGGGCAAAATACTGGAAATGAAAAAATCAATGCCTTCCGCATTTTCCAACATGATAAGATTAGCCTGTACAGATGTTTTTACTGCAATTTTTTGGAGATGATAAAAGAATCGTAAAACATTTCCCCCTTTTAGTAGATGTAAAGCCTGGGGAGATTGAATGATCTCTTCCACATTACCTGCTAATGGAATAAAAGGAATACCTAGACTTTCAATCCAGTCTTTAAAATTTTCCGGTGCCATCAGTACAACCGAATACCCCCGCTCCTGTAAGCCCAATGATAAGGCAATAAAAGGTTGTACATCTCCTCTTGACCCTGTTGTGATAATACCGTACTTCATGAATTGAACTTAGGTAAATATATCAAAAGTGAGTCAAAAAAATTTCCAAAATCAGTTGAATTATTCCTGGAGAAGTATCCTGATATCTGCGATCACTCTTTTAATTTGTGCAGTATCTGTTGCTGCATAAATACCCCGGATCCTGCTTTTTTTATCAATCAGTAACATCGATTCTGTATGAAGGAATTCGGTACTATCTTTCCCCAAACCCGCTTTTTTTTCAGAGAAATAAGAGAGTCGGCCCAGCCTGTATATTTTGGCTTTATCTCCGGTTAACAGATACCATTTGTGGTTATTGATATGATAGGTTTCTGCATAATCATGTAATCGTTTTACCGAATCCGCCCAGGGCATCACACTAAAAGAAACCAGTTTTACTTGCTGATTGTTGAGAAAACTGTCTTGTATAATGCATAGGTTATTGATCATTTTAGGGCAAATGCTATTACAGCTGGTAAAGAAAAAATTAGCTAAATAAATATGTCCGCTAAGAGAATCCTGGCTTATCTGATGCCCTGATTGGTCTGTAAACTGAAAATGATCTATGGTATGGATTGATGCATAAGCGGGCTCATCCGGGTTAATCCACTCAGCAGTAAAATCGGCGGTATTATAAAAGGGGAGTTGTTCATTTTTGGAATGACAGCTAGTTAACAAAATAAGGAGTAAAGAAAAATTGACTATAGTTTTAATGTTCATTGGGTAAGCAACTTTTAACTGAAACAATCCCGTAAATTTTCTTGCCTTTGATTGTATAATTAGAAACCAATTCGCCTTTATCATTCCAAACCCTTTGTATACCTTCTTCAACACCCATTGAAAAATTTGATTCCTGCCTTTTTTGTCCTGATGGATAGAATACGCATTGCTGCCCATCTAATGTGCCGCCAGAATAATGAAACAAATATCTGGTATGTCCATTGGGCCACCACTGTTCGAATTGGCCTTGTTTTTTGCCATTCAGGAAATGACTGACCAGTAATTTCTCCCCGGTATTATACCAGCCAAATGCTTCTCCTTCTTCTTTTCCATTGATAATGGGTAATTGATAAAGAAGTTTACCATTTCTGTCAGATTCAATTCGGTAGCCGGTAAATCTTTTATTTTTATATAGCCATACCCCTTCCCGTATTGAAAGCCCTGTATCATAATTCTGCACGAATACATCAACAGGTTTTGATGACTTACAGTGAATACAAACTCCCATTATTAAGAGACAGGCTATCAACAAAAATCTGCTCCTCATAGTTACTTAACTAAGAATTGACCCATCAAACCCCCATCTTCATGATTGGGGAAATGGCAGTGATACATATATGGAGAGGTGCTATCAGAAAAATCACTGAACCTGGCAACTACAGAAACTGTTTCTCCCAAACGAAGATAATAAGTGTCTTTCCAGCCGGATTCATAAGGTGCAATCGTACCAGAACTTCTTGACACAATTTTGAATTGTATATCGTGTATATGAATAGAATGACCGAATATATTACTATTTGTAAAAGTCCAGTTAACGGTACTATTTAATGGAATGGTATGATTAATGGTTATATAGTTATAGTTATTATTGTCAAAAGCAAATTCAGATCCGCCCTGGCCACCCGTGATAGATGTGGCAATCGATGTATTTGCATCCGCCGCAGTAAGGGTTGTATTGGTAGTTAATTTAGTAGGAATACTGGTAATAGCATTTGTATTGGCAGCAGTCACATTGATTTTCAATATTTGAAAATCCTTATTATTTAACAAACTACCCAATGCGCCAGAACTATTGGGTTCACCACCCGGAAAACCAAATGTCTGTCCTGAATTATATGCTTTTAGTGAAAGAGAAGAACCAACAGCATCATTTCCTAAGTTTACCAGTATTTCTACCCTTTCTCCAACACCCAATATCATCCTGGTAACAGCAATGGGAGCATCTAAAAGTCCTCCATCATTGCCAATCACATAAAAACTTCTATTGTCAGAAAACCCCAGATTATACGCTCTCTCAATTTCAGCGTTCAATATCCGGAAACGCACATATTGTTTCGGCAGACTAATCTGCGGATAGATGGTTCCATTGGCAAGCAGGTAATCTCCATAATCATGGACGGTAGTGTCAAATGAATTGTCTGAATTGAATCTTCTGCTGGTTAATATCAAGGGAATATCATCAGTTCCATAGGTTCTCGGAAGGCTTAAAGCAGATTCGATAGGGTCTTTTATGATAATTAACCCGCCAGCCCCCATCGTAAGATGCTGATAAGTTTTTTCATGTAAATGGGGATGGTACCAATAAGTGGACGCATTGTTCTGTATCTGAAAATAAGGCGACCAGGTAGTTCCCGGGGCAATTTTCTGGTGTGGACCTCCATCCATTTTAGCAGGAATATGAAACCCGTGCCAGTGAATAGTTGTGGTATCTGATAAAGCATTGGTGATATTAAAAGTGATATTATCTCCCTTATTAAAGATCAGTGTAGGCCCCCAAAATGGCTCACCGTTATAACTATAGGTATTGGTTGCTCCTCCGGTTTTGAAGAATGATTTACTCGATTTGCCAAGTGTAAGGTTGAAATTAGTGCCTGTAAGTGTAGGGGGAATGTATAAGGTATTATAGGTGGTATCGGTTGTTACAGTTCCACTTGTACTGTTATTATTGTTAGTAGTACTTTTATTACAGCTAAGCACAAGAGCCAAACCGGTTACTAAACAGATCGTTGTTATTTTGTATCTCTTTTTTTCCTTAAAAGAAGCAAGGGTTTCCTTTGAGTTCATCAAATTTTTTTAAAAGGTTAATAAATACCTGTTCACTGAAATTGATATATTCTTATTCTATAAAGCAACAATTTTGGAAGTAAATCACCAGTAAATCAATTCCCTGGAATTCGTTTTCCATTTATTTGACGTAATTCCAGAGAATTACCTTCGGAAAATTTAGATATTAGCTTAGAAAGCAAGTTTGTTTATGTATGAGCTGTTCCGAGTAGGTAAAGAATTCACAAAACCGTGCCTTGGTGTGAGTTTTATTGTACCAATAATAAGTCAATTCGAGAAGACCTGCTTTAAATGAAACCCCAGATAAAGAAACCCATTCCAGCGAGGGAAATCAATATACTTCCTATCCAAAGAGATTTCTTCTTAGTTAATATAGATATGGCTGATATGGCAATGGCTATCTGAAAAAATGTAACTGCCTGGGAAAGGAAGACATGTTTTTTGAGATGAAACCCTGATTCTTTTTCTGCTTCTTCTGCCGCTTTCTTGATCTCTTCCTGTTCAGTCTTGTATTTGGCAATAGAAGCAGGGTCAGCGATACCTTCTTTCAATTCTAGTGTTTTTATTTCCGCCTTAATTCCTTTGGCCTGGTAATACGACCATTGATCTGAAGCTTTGATTTGTTCTATCAGGGCTTCATTGGAGTAATGCCCGGCTAGTAAACCAGAGATTGCCGCAAATACAGCCATAAATGCTGTAGAGATAGCAACATATCTAAACCAGCCCGATTCTCCAGCTTCTTTTGCCTTTTCCTGAATGGTTTCATGTAAATGTTCGGTTGGAACTTCTATCTCTTCCATTTATCATTTCATTGAGTTCGCCTCTAATATACGAAGCTTTTTTCCTTATGTTTCCTTGAATTTGAAGATTAGCGAGTATACTTAATGGAATAACTAGCAGATAAATAATCCAGAGCTTCAATTTAAAAACTTTCACTTAAAGGATATTTTTTAAACCATATAATATATTATGAAAATTACTAACGCATGATTCATTAGGCCGTGTATTGATTTTTTCATAAATTAGAAGGAAGGTTCAAATAGATAGTGGTCACTCTCTTCATTGTAAAATCATTGCCATGAAAAAACTCATTGGGCTAATTGCCGTAATATCTGTACTCCTGTTTCTTGTATTTACAGATTGCACTAAAAATACAGCATCCAATAATTCCGGAAATTCCGGAACCACAGGCACAACTTCCAATCCGTCAGCAAAATATAAAGGAGCATTAGTAGGCTCTACTGGATACCTGACGGCTTTTTTACAGGGAAATAATAGCTATATCAATGTATTCTATGTAGATAGTAGCAAAACCCCGGTTACTGTTATCAAGGATTCGCTAACTACTTCTGGGTTGGCTAACTGGTATCCGGGACAGGGAAATGCTCTTTCTAATGTTCTGTTCAAGGGAAGTTCCGGGATTACTGTTACCCTTGTTTCCGTTAATGCAGATGGAAGTAACCCAGTTGTTTCAATGAGTGTTCCAAATGACCCGTATGCAAAAGTGTATATGTTGCGTGATTCAGTTGCTTCTGCTCCATTGCAAGTTTATAATGGAAAAGCTACACCAGTAGGAAATGGAGTTGCCGGGTCGGGAGGAAATTGCACTTGTGCTGTTAAAACAATTAATTTTGTAGTTAATCCTGCATATATAGGAAGTCAATATGCCGGGGTTACCGCAATTTATATTGATAATTCTTCTCATTTGGCAGGTTTTTTAAATGGTCAAAGCACTTTAGGACAGACCAATGGAAGAGTCCTCGGTCTCCATCACTACTTGCGCACGTCGCATGGCATCGGGAGGAGCCCAGCGACGAGCAAAGCACTGTCTTAGGACACA
>CAIWKU010000193.1 GCA_903913355.1 uncultured Bacteroidota bacterium
CTGGTAATGTTTTACCAATTTGGAACGAACCTCTTCCAGGAGTGTGTTGAACTTCTTAAGTTCATCGTTCTTAGGTTTTGCCGATCCTTTTCCATCATTCCAGTCTTTATCTGGTAGGGAAACTTTCATCGACATTTCAACTTTGCTTTTGTTGACAATGATACGGGCATGAACAGGCGATAACCCGTCTTTGGATTTGTTACGGCGTAACAGGAAGTGTACGCCAAATGTGTTGGTGTTTTTCATGATTCATTTTTGTGGTTTTTGGAATCACTCACGATCCAGTTGGAACCCACGAAAAATGACTTGAAGCCGGTTTTTGAAACTATGAAACCCTTACCCTGTAAGCGTTTGAGGCCTCCGAAGTGACCTCAAAGTTAAAGTTCACTCCGAGGTCACTCTTTAGGTCTTACGTTATTTGGGGCCAAATGGGGCAAATTGATAAGGAAAACAATAAAAAAACCCGAAAACATCGCTGTTTTCGGGCCTTTTGGTGTACTTGTGGTACTGTTAGTCGGGACGACAAGATTTGAACTTGCGACCCCACGCCCCCCAGACGTGTGCGCTACCGGGCTGCGCTACGTCCCGAACTATTGATAAAGGGCTGCAAATATAGGGGGAAAAGAAAAAATCAGGTTATATTGCATAAAATTTTCAACCGCTGCATGAAGATACTAGTCAGGCAAGTCAAAATTGCCGATCCGGATTCCCCACACAATGGCCAGATTGTTGATATTTTAATCGATGGAGAGCAGATTTCGAAAATAGCCAGTCATTTAGACGTTATTGCAGATGAAGAAATTCAATCAACAGATTTAACTGTATCACCCGGATGGATAGATATATTCTCCCATTTTTGTGATCCCGGATTTGAATACAAGGAAACCCTTGAAACGGGGGCTGCTGCAGCCTCAGCGGGTGGATATACCCAGGTTTTTGTGCTTCCCAATACCCAGCCGGTGGTTGATAGTAAGTCACAGGTAGAATACATCAGCCGCCAATCCAATTCCAGTATTCCCGTTCGTATACATCCATTGGGTGCCATAACAAAGGGTATTGAAGGCAAAGATCTGGCCGAAATGTATGATATGAAGAATAGCGGAGCCATTGCTTTTTCAGATGGTTTACACCCTGTTCAATCACCCGGACTTTTTGTAAAAGCGCTCCAATATATCAAAGCATTTAATGGTGTATTGATCCAGGTTCCGGTAGATAAAAGCATTGGGGCCGGTGGATTGATGAATGAATGTGTGGTATCAACGCAATTGGGCTTACCCGGTATTCCCTCTCTTGCGGAAGAAATCATGATCAAAAGAGATATTGATCTGGTACGATATACCCAATCCAGATTACACTTCACGGGTATCTCTACCCAAAAAAGCCTGGCATTGATTACAGCGGCAAAAGGGGAAGGATTGGATATTAGTTGCAGTGTTACCCCCTACCATCTTTTCTTCTGTGAAGACGATTTAATGAGCTATGATACCAACCTGAAAGTTAACCCGCCTTTACGCAGCAGGGCAGATATGCTGGCATTAAGGGAAGGAGTTGTAAATGGAGAGGTAGATTGTATCGCAACACATCACCTGCCGCAGGACTGGGACCATAAAACCTGCGAATTTGAATATGCGAAAAATGGGATGACCGGTTTAGAAACGGCATTTGCCGTAGTGAATCACCTGCTGCCACAACTCTCGAATGACAGGCTGGTAAAATTATTTTCTCTGAATGCCCGTAATATTTTTAATTTACCGGCTACTAATATCCGGGAAGGCGCCATTGCTGAATTAAGTCTGTTTACTAAAAAGGGGATTACCCGTTTACAAAAACAGACAATTAAAAGCAAATCGTTCAATACCCCATTCCTGGAAAAAGAATTGACAGGAAAGGTAATTGGCATCATTAACCAGGGGAAAATTATTATCAACTAAAAAAAACTGCTATGAAAGTAAATGTAATCAATGAAGGAATTAAGTACGGAATTATTGGGGGACTCATTTTCCTATTGATCAATTTCGGAGCCTGGGGACTGGGTAGTACCGCAACTTTTGTATCTGCCATCAGTATTTCCAGTTTTGTTCCTTATATGATTGTTATCTTGATCATAGTAGGGTTAAGCTTACGCAAACAGAATGACAACCTGCTTACTTTTCAAAATGCGCTAAAATTTGCTTTTGTGGCTTATATAGTGGTGGCTCTGACAGAAGCTATCGGAAATTATGTTCTTTTCAATTTTGTAGATCATGACCTGACTGCAAAAGTGTTTGAAATAAGCAAGGATAAAGCTTTAAAAATGATGCAAAAATTTGGGGCATCAGACCAGCAAATAGATGAGGCAATGAAAAAAATGGACGCTGATTCAAAGCAAACCACTTTCAAAACAGTTTTCCTGGGGTTGGGCCTGGCACTGGTATGGGATTTTTGTAAAGCCTTGTTAATTGCCCTGGTTATTCGCAAAGAAGAAAAGTTTGCTGACTAATATTGTATTATGGATGTATCGATTATAATCCCTTTGATCAATGAAGATGAGTCGTTGCCAGAATTGTGCAGCTGGATAGAGAGTGTGGTAACAAAGAATCAGCTTTCCTATGAAGTGATTCTTGTAGATGACGGCAGTACTGATGATAGCTGGGGATTTATCGAAAGAAAAAGCAAAGAAAACCCCCATTTCAAAGGGATCAAGTTCCAGAGAAATTATGGTAAATCAGCGGCCCTGAATGAAGGATTCAAAGCAGCCAGCGGTGATGTGGTGATCACTATGGATGCAGATATGCAGGATTCCCCTGATGAGATTCCTGAACTATTCCGGATGATCAAAGAAGATGGATTTGATATGGTGAGTGGCTGGAAGAAAAA
>CAIWKU010000194.1 GCA_903913355.1 uncultured Bacteroidota bacterium
CTCTTGTGCCGTTTGTCAGCACATTCCACTCGCTCGGCGTTTTGATTATCAAAGAGAATGCGCAGATTTTCAAACTGCCGAGACATTTTAAAATTTTCGACAAAGCCGATTCGAAAAAGGCGGTCAAGGAAGCGATTGTGGAAATTGGTTTGGACCCAAAAGAGCATTTGGACAAAATGCAAAACATAATTTCAGCCGAAAAAAGCCGCGGGGTCGGCGTCGCGGAATTTCTGGAAAGGGGAGCGTTTGACTTTACATCCGAATCGGTCAAAAAAGTCTGGCCAATTTACGAAAAAATTTTGGCGCGTTCGCAAGCGCTGGACTTTGACGATTTGCTTTTGAAAACTTTGCATCTGCTTTCGCGCAACAAAGAAATTTTGGAGAGATATCAAAAAAGATTTTTGTTAAAGCGTACTGTTCCGGTGCAAAAATATTCCCGTTTTTATAAAACCCAAAAGGAGCGCTTGTTGTATAAAAATAGATATTGATAAACCCAATAAAAAACCCAATATACACGAGTATACTTGAAATGATGGTTTGCTTGCGTATACTACCCATGAAGGTTTAGGGTTTATAGTTTAGGGTTTAGAATTGATCTCTTAATTGTATTGTTTGATATAAAGAATAACTATTTCATTTCAGTTACTGCCTTTACTTTGCAGTAATATAGTTTTTCAATATGATCAAATAATGCAGTCACATCTACCTGTGGTTGCAGGGTTTTTGTGTTCCATTTATTTGATTCGGGTCCTAATATCATGGCGCCTCTATCACTATTGATAAAAATGGGGAGATTAAATCCATCTACACAGTTGGTCCAGCGAAAACTTAATTTTGTTTTATCTGCTGAAACAAAATATTCCAATACAGGCACTTGTGTTGTTCTCAGGTATTGGTCAAATATTTTTTCAACACTACTGCCAAAATAATCGCTCACCACTTTCTGTATATCTTCTGTAGTTACCGTTTGGTGATATAATTTTTTATTCAGATACCGTAGCATTTCACGAAACTTTTCATCATTATTCATAGCATGCCGTATGCTATGCAACATATTTCCGCTTTTCGGATACATATCCCCACTTCCTTCCTTATTTACTCCATAAGGTCCAATTATGGGCGTATCATTACGGATGCCTTTCCGGGTTCCATAATTGTACTCGTTACCTGCCTGTATGCCACTCTGGTATTCTGTAAAAAGTGTTTCTGAATAATTGGTAAATCCTTCATGTATCCACATATCTGCCAGATCCTTACTGGTTATACTATTGGCAAACCATTCATGCCCGCTTTCATGGACAATAATAAAATCCCATTTCAATCCCCAACCCGTTCCACTTTGGTCCCTGCCCAGGTAACCATTCAAATATCGATTACCATAGGCTACGGCACTCTGGTGTTCCATGCCCAGATGTGGGGCATCTACCAGTTTATAACTATCCTCGTAAAACGGATAGGGGCCCATCCAATATTCAAATGCCCGCAACATCCATTTTACCTGAACGAATTGCTTTTTGGCTTTTTCCAGGTTATAATCCAGCACCCAATAACTAAGATCGAGTTTCCCCTTTTCACCGATGAAAGTATCTGTGAAGTTTACATAGTTGCCTATATAAGGAATGATATTATAGTTATTAATCGGGTTCTTAACTTCCCATGTATAATCAGTAAAGCCATTTCCTTTTACCTGCTTTTTTAGTAATCTCCCGTTTCCTACCGCTACCAGACTATCCACCACCGTAATGGTAAGTGATGCTCCCTTATCAGGCTCATCACTCTGGTGATCTTTGCATGGGTACCAGACACTGGCACCTAAACCCTGACAGGCCACACTCATCCAGGGTCTGCCTTTTTCGTCTTTTTTCCAGATCCAGCCACCATCCCAGGGCGGACGAACCGCTTCTTTGGGTTTACCGTGATAAAATATATTAATAGATGCCTGTTTAACGGTGGGGGCCAATACCGGCCAATCAACCAGGGTCACATTCTCATCCTGGTGAAAGGGTAATTTTTTGTACCTGGCTTTCGCAGTAGTACCTATATTCCAGAGTATACTGTCAATCATCAAAGGCACTTGCAGATCTATCTGCATGGTACGTTCCGGTTTCAGCACTTTGAATGTAATGGTTGTCATCCCTACAATCGTTTTGGTAGTATAATCCGGCTGAACATGAATATCGTACCGTAAAACATCCCACCAGGTTCTGTTTTCATTCAAACTCCCCCTTAGGGTATCTGCATGGGTAAAAGCTTCTTTCTTTTCCAATAACTGGCCAAAAGAAACCACCGAAAAGAATAATCCAACAAGGGTGAATAATCTCAATTTTGTGTTCATGGTTTAAAAATAAGATATTCGAATAGGATGAATGCTAATAATAACCTAAAACAAATGATGGCCCGTATAAAAATCCGGTTTTTGCTCTGTCTGGTCCTTTTCGGATCAATTTTATTTCTGACAGACTGCTCCAGACAAAAAAGCAGCGGGAAACAGGTGTTTTCCTATAATGAACCCACCGGTATCGCCACCCTTGACCCCGCATTTGCCAAGAACCAGTCGATTATGTGGCCGATTCATCAATTGTATAATACCCTGGTGGAAATTGATACCGGTTTACAAATTATTCCTTCTTTAGCAAGGTCATGGGAAATAAGTCCAGATAGGCTCCGCTACACTTTTCATCTCCGCAAACATATTTTTTTTCAGGATAACGAGGCTTTCGCGAATGGAAAAGGAAGGGAATTGACAGCATCCGATATTGTGTATAGTTTAAGCCGGATCAGGGATAAATCCGTTGCCAGCAGTGGGGCCTGGATATTTAATAACCGGGTAGATACCATACAAGGTTTTACAGCGTTGGATGATTCCACTTTTCAGTTAAAGCTGATCCGGCCCTTTCATCCCATTCTGGGGATCTTGAGTATGCAGTATTGCAGTATTGTTCCTAAAGAAGTGGTTGAAAAATATGGAAAAGATTTCCGAAGACATCCCTGCGGTACCGGTCCCTTTCAATTCGGATCATGGGAAGAGGGAGAAAACCTGGTATTGATCAAAAACAAAAATTACTGGGAAAAAGATGAAAAAGGATTGTCTTTACCTTATCTGGATGCAATTAAGATCAGTTTCTTTGATAACAAGGCAACAGAATTCCTACAATTACAACAACATGAACTCAGTTTTGTGAATGATATTGATGCTTCTTTTAAAGATGAGATTTTAACCAAAAAAGGAAGTTTACGTCCGCAGTGGGAAGGAAAGATTCTATTGAAAACACATCCCTACCTGAATACAGAATACCTGGGTATACTGGTGGATGAAAACAATCCCTTAACTGCCAGTTCACCAACAAGGATAAAAGCAGTTAGACAAGCCATGAATTATGCGATTAACCGGGCGCAATTGATGATGTATATGCGCAATTCAATCGGTTTGGCAGCAGAAGCAGGGTTTGTGCCAGGCGGCTTGCCCTCGCGGAATACCGAGTTGGTTAAGGGCTATGGGTATAATCCGCTAAAGTCAAAACAGTTATTGGCCCAGGCCGGCTATCCGGATGGGAAGGGACTTCCGGTGATTAAACTGTTAACGATAGCGATTTATGCTGATGTGGCCAGCTTTGTAGCGAGGCAATTAGAAGAAGTGGGGATTCCGGTGCAGGTAGAAGTGATTCAAAAAAGTTTGTTATTGGAACAAACCGCAAAATCACAGGCATTATTTTTCAGGGCAAGCTGGATTGCCGATTATCCTGATGCAGAAAATTATATGGCTATGTTTTATAGCAAGAATCCCGCACCTCCCAATTATACCCGATACCATAACCCTGCTTTTGATGTATTATACGAAAAAGCACTTTTGGAAGTAACGGATTCTATACGATATCGCCTATACCGCGAAATGGATCAGATTGTGATTAATGATGCCCCAGTGATCCCCTTATGGTATGATCTTGCCCTTCATCTGGTATTAGCGAATATTACCGGATTTTATCCCAATGCACTTAACCTGCTTGAACTGAGGCACACACAGATTCATTAAGATTCTCTACTATTTTTTTATCGTGGATTGTAAAAGCAATACCCGGTTTTCTACGATGTGGCGTATTTCGTTCTCGTCAGGTTTCATGGCTTTCTCATGTTCCTGTTTAAATTTTTCCGTATCAAATAAATTACCTGAAGAATTGTTGATGGTAGGAGAGCTGCTTGGCGTAGGTAAATAATAGGTTGGGGCAGAGGA
>CAIWKU010000195.1 GCA_903913355.1 uncultured Bacteroidota bacterium
GATATATAGGAGCGGGTGCTGACAGATTTTTCGTTTGCCCAAACACCTGAACCAGACAAAAAAATGAGATGCTTAGCAAAAGCAAAAATTTCTTAGAATGCATATTTTTATTTTAGTAAAGAGATATACAAAATTGAATCGCCTGATATCAGTTATTAAATTTAATAAGAATTATATGCAATAACAACTGGTTTGGAAAACTGTGCTATACCTGCATATCACTAGTCTTTGTTTCTTGCCTGCATATTACTCAAAACTGAAGCATCCTAATCCGAAGCATTTCCTTAAAAACTAATATCCGCAATCTCTCCTTTTTTCAATTGTACTTCTATATATCCGGATTTGGGTTGAAGCATCTCAGACTTTCCCATTTTTTTTATATTGATTATCGATGCCCCTATTGGAACTTTTATCTTAAAAGTATTTGTTATCGCCGCCTTAAGAGATATCCATTTGACATATCCATTTTTCCATTCCGCCGACACTACCCCTCCTCCTCTAACACACCATCCGGAAAATTTACCGTTTTTCCATTGGTCTGGTAATGCAGGCAAAAGTTCAATAAATCCATCCTGACTTTGTAATAACATTTCAGCAATCCCGGCAGTGCCCCCAAAATTGCCATCAATTTGAAAAGGTGTATGGCCACAGAAAAGATTATTATACGTTCCACCTCCATTACTCATATTCATATTATTACCAGAAATGGGTCTTAATAATTTACCTAATAATGCAAAAGACCGATTACCCTCATGCAATCTTGCCCAGAAGTTGATTTTCCATGCTAATGACCAGCCGGTTCCATCATCGCCTCTTGCTTCGAGAGTTGCTTTTGCTGCTTTTGCTAATTCCGGAGTAGTAGCTATACTGATCTCATTGCCGGGATGTAAGCCCCATAAAAGTGATACATGTCTATGATGTGGCTCTGCTTCTCCGTATTCCTTTAACCATTCCATCAGCCTGCCATCTTTCCCAATTTGGTCGGGGGGTAATTGGGTAATGATTGTTTCCAGTTGCTGCACCAGGTCTCGATCCTTATTTAATTTCTTTCCCGATTCAATTACTGCTGAAAATAAACTTCGGAGAATCTGGTTATCAATGGTAGGACTTTCACACACATGTGCCTTTTTTCCATCAGGCATGATAAAAGCATTTTCGGGCGAATTCGAAGGGCTGGTAACCAGCCAACCAAGTGCGGGGTCTTTCACTAAAGTGCTTAGATAAAATTCGGCAGATCCTTTGATGATTGGATATAAGATTCGGAGATAGGCCGTGTCGTTTGTAAATTCGTAATGACTCCAAAGCATCTGGCAAAGCCAGGCAGATCCGGTATTAAAAGAGCCCCATGAATAATCCTCGCCGGGGGAAGTATATCCCCACAAATTGGTAATCGTATGTGCCACCCACCCCTTTGAATGATAATAAGCCATTGCAGTTTTTTCTCCGTTGGGAACGAGGCTTTTAACTAAGGTAAAAAATGGCTCATTCAATTTACCCAGATTGGTCACTTCCAAAGGCCAATGATTCATTTGAATATTAATATTCAAATGATAATCTCCATTCCAAGGGGTTTCGATAGTATTGGCCCAAAGACCCTGCAAATTGGGTGGTAATAATCCGTTTCGCGTGCTACTAATCAGTAAATAGCGACCGAATTGGTAATATAATGCCGCCATTCCATTATCTGATCTATCTGAAGCAAATGAAAGCAATCGCAGATCAGTAGGCAAACTATCCTTTGTATCATTTCCCAGATCAAGCGATGCCCGATTAAATAGTCTTTGGAATTGCTTACTATGGTTTGCTTTCTCAACTACATAGGATTTCTGGAAAGATTGATCTATCAATTTTTTGGAGGTACCTATATAACCAAGGTTCTTGTAATCGGTACCGCCTGAAATATAAATAATCGCTTCATCTGCCGCTTCCACTTGTAATTCATTGGGATGGGTAATAATTCTTCCTCCTTTTAATTTTATTTTTACCCTGACTAAATATTGCATCCCTTTTCCATCTGTTCCATTATTCAACTGTCCGCTCATCTGTAATTCCTTGTCAATTACTTTTGTTTCAAATTTTTCCGGACGGTCAAGACTAAGTCTAAAGCCTATTTTTTTTAATTCATTGCAGGATAGTTTGACCATGATAACATCGTCATCAAAACTGGTAAAATATTCACGGCGATAAATAGCATTATTGAGTGTAAACTTAGTGCTGGCTATTGCATTATTTAGTGATAATTCGCGGTGATATTCTTTTACCTGATCAGTCATATTTCCCTTACCATAGTCAAATCGAATAGTCAGGTTCCCCAATATCTGGTAGGAACCATAAGGAACATTGGCTCCATTTCCATTTCCTGAGCCAGGGCCTTTAGAAACAAAGTATTTGCTCATTACTTGCTGGGCATCGATATTTTTGCCCGCAAATAATAGGTGTTGTATTTCAGAGAGATGGGTATATGCATCAGATCTGTCAGCATTCTGGGGTGCACCAGACCACAAACTAATATCATTTAAAACAATATGCTCTTGCTGTATGCCGCCATCAGGCATTGCCCCTAAGCGACCATTGCCCAAGGGAAGAGTTTCTTCCCAATAGGCAGCAGGTTGCGTATACCAAATTCGTAATGGTTTAGGCTGAGCGTTATTTTGCTGTACAATTACCATCAGCAATAATGCAAGTATCAAGGTTTTATACATTGGCATGGCCTGAACTGGTTTATGAGCATTTCATGGATATATTCCCCTAATATTATTTATGCAGTACTATTCCTTTTTTTCACCGTCCTCCTTCTCCTGAATTACCGGGAATGCTGAAATCCGTAACCGGGCTCCACCCATGGGTATCAATTTTACAAAGCTGGCGGGTTGGTCTGTTTTCACAGGACTTACGGGTAATATACCACAAAGACCATATTGATCAATCCCCCATTCTGGTATTTGCTTTGCCTTAATTGTAAGTTCGATGGGTGCATTTGCATTGGTAAACGGGTCATTATTTTTTGGCCATTCTTTATGCAGAATAGTTATTGATCTTTCCGGATGTTCTTCATCAATTAACAGCCCATAATTCCAGTTAGAGCCAGGAAATATTTCATAAGAAGGCCATTTTTTCGGGTCGGCTCCGGGCTGCCAGCGAGAGTCTCCAATAGCCGTTATTTTACTATCCTGCTTTTTATATATCTCGTCAATTTTCAACGAATACGTAAGTGGTCCATAATTGATACTTACACTATTTTTATTTTCTTTCCATTTTCTAACAAGCAGTTGCATAGGCAGATATAAAGAAATTTTATCCCCTTTTTTCCATTCTGTTTCCAAACGGATATATTCATTTCCAGATGCTTTCACATTTATCGCTTTCCCATTTAGTTTTACCAATGCCCCATTACACCATTGCGGCACTCGCAGATACAATGGGAAGTTAACAGGCTTGTCAACATTGATTGTAAAGTTGATGTTTCCATCAAATGGATAATGGGTGGTTTCCGTAATCGTAACACTCACTCCATTTCCAACTAATGCTTTCACCCTTCCTTCAGTATATAATTGGGCGGCAATTCCATTATCGGGTGTGGCCATCCAGGAATTTTCAGCATAGTAAACCCATCCCGCAGCATGATTGTGCTGGCAGCAACGGCTACTAAATGGATTCATTACCAGAAAGGGGCCATTATTATCAATACCCGGGCTATGGTTTTTGCTATCGCTGATTACCATATTAGGTGCTGTTAGATAACGGAGAGATGTATAATCGGGCATAAAAGCTGCAGGGAAAGTATTAAAAGCAATATCCTCACAATTAGTTGCCCAGAATGGATCTCCCGTATTGGCCAATAACATTTCATCAGAGGTCATTTGTTCTACCATTCCGCAGGTTTCTATTGCCTGTCTCGGATCATCATATCCTTTCCTTGAATTTTCATCTCCCCCAAACATTCCACCTGGCACTTGCCCAAATATTTTCCGTATCAGTTTAAAATCCTGATAGCTGGCAGCCAAGTCGGCTGTATCATGACTTTGCAGATAAAAGGTAGCTGGTTCTTTAAAACTCTGGGCAATATTTACATTATGCCAGTTAGGTAAATTATCAGGCTGCCTCCAATTAGCTGTATTTCGGTCAATTTTCCCGGCTAATTCCAAAAGCCAGGATTCGCCAGTGATATTATACAACCAATATACACTTGTCAGATTATCACCCCCACGGCTGTTCTCCCAGTAATCTTTTAAAAAATTGCTATCGGGTACATCCAGTTCATATCTAAAATATCGGGTAATAAAAGGGATAACACGAGGGTCTTTGGTAAATTCATAATATGATTGCAGACACCAGAGCATTGGCATATTAGTCCATAAATCCCTTCTGCCTTTCTTTTTTACATCAGGGCCAAAATCTCCATTATCTCGTTGGTTATTTAATACAGCGTCAATCCAGAATTTGGATTCTGACATCATCTTTTGGTCTTTGAGCATAAATGCGATATCCAGATAACCCTTTAGCCAATAAGGTAATTCTTCCCATCCATAATCGCCTTTGCCTTCTTTATTTAGCCATGCATTATTCTTTTTTGTCAGCCAGATACTGATTTCGCCCAGATTGCCCGTAAGTCCATCTCGTTGTAACCCTAACATTTTATTCAACCAGCCGCCTGCTTCTATGCTTCCTGATGGTAATTTTATAAAATGTGTTTGCTGAAGAGGAGCACGGCTATGTATGTAATTTACATTCTGGTTATTATGATCAGTCGTTTTCATAACAGAAGCGCTGATATTTTTCTGGGCAACTGCGAAAGTTTGAAAACCTGTTGTAAGTAAAAATAAAATTGAGCAGAAACTGTAGGTCGCATTTCTGAATGGCATAGCAAAAGATTGTTTTACTAAGATAGGGTTTTGGGGAAAACAATTCATAATTAACAA
>CAIWKU010000196.1 GCA_903913355.1 uncultured Bacteroidota bacterium
AATTTTATTTTACCAGTTGATATCGACAATGATGGCGATATTGATTTAATAGCTGGTAACCTTGGGTTGAACAGCAGGCTAAAAGCGAGTGAGAAAGAACCAGTAAGATTATACTATAACGATTTTGATAATAATGGAAGAAAAGAACAGGTGCTAACTTATTTTCTGGATGGTCGTGAAATTCCCTTTGCAAATAAAGACGAGCTGCAAAAGCAGATACCTTTATTGAAAAAGAAATTCCTGTATGCGGAAGATTTTGCAAAAGCCAACCTGGAACAAATATTTACCAAAGAAAAATTGGAAAATTCGCAGATACTAACAGCCAATTATTTTTCCAATGCAGTATTGATTAATGACGGGAAAATGAATTTTAGATTAGAAGCCTTGCCGTGGCAGGCACAGTTAAGTCCTTTAAGAGATGCCATTGTAGTAAATGCAAATAATGATAGTCTGCCGGATATATTAACCGTAGGAAATTTTTATTATAGTAATATCCAGATGGGCAGATATGATGCTGATTTTGGAAGCATTCTCTTAAACCAGGGAAAAGGAAAATTCTCTGCTGAAAATATCAATGGATTACCTGTTACAGGTGAAGTGCGACATATCCGGAAGATCATGATTAATCAGAAAGAAGCCTATATACTGGCAAGAAATAATGAAACCACCCTGGTAATAGAATTTAGAGAACCGGCAATGAAGAAATAAGTTCTCTTGCCAATATCGTACTAAGGGAAAATTTCGATCGTTTCAGTGTTACAAACTCACTAATAAACCGGCTGATAAAGTTTCGTGATCCATTTGCTGCTATCAGGTTGTAGTTGCCTGTCCGTAACCAGCATCGTAAAATTCATCGCCATAGAAGTTCGACGGAAATCCTGAAAATACTGTTCCAGGTTATGCGATGCCTTACTGATAGAGGAATCTCCTCCTAGCACTTCTGTAACCATAAAACTTCCTTTTACCATGAATTTTACAGAGAAACCATCAGCATCCGGTATCCTTTTATTTACCGGAACTGCCGCCATCAATTGGAATTGGTTATTGCCAAGTTGGGTAATATTATAAATCGGATTACCAGCTTGTTGCAGGCTTTTTTTAGATAGATAAGTCTGTATACGTTTGATCAACTCATATACCTGATGTATATCCGGATTGGCGGGGAGAATATTTTTAGCAGAAACAAATAAGGTATCTTTCAATGTGGTTCTTTCAATATGAATTCCATAAACATTCTCCAGACTGGAAAGGAATGTTGACGCATTGAATAAAACCTGGTCAATATTCTTTTTTACTTTTCTTGCTTCAAAATAATTAACTAATCGGGTATAAGGGTTACTCCCTCCTTGCAAAGAGGTTTTCCATTCAATACCGGTTGAATCTTGTGTTACGGGAATGATGACCAGTTTGCTGGTTAAGGATTGACCATGATGCTGAATTTGTATATCTGCTGATTTATAAAAAAGATTGGATAAATGGTAGGCATCCTCGTTTTGTGTAAACCCGTTTTGCGAGGAAGAATCTGCTTTTG
>CAIWKU010000197.1 GCA_903913355.1 uncultured Bacteroidota bacterium
AATAAAATGTTATTGTATGCATAACTCTTCCTCCTTTTCTAATGAGAACAATGCACGCTTATCCTGAATTTTTTCAGAAACCTTTTTAGCATTCGCAGGAATTTTAAATACCGGTTCTGAAAGCTCAAAACGAGCAGTTATTCTCAGTTTTAATACATGAAAAATTTCTACGATTCTCGCAAACGCAGCTGTCTCATAGTCTGTAGACTCATAACGCTGTATCTGTTGCTCCTTTAGTCCCAACCTTCCAGCCAGTTCGGCCTGTGTCCACCCATTTGATATTCTCGCTTTTATCAGTATATCAGTTAACTGATTAAGCATATCTATATATAGTACTGGTTTCTGTCTAGCCTTTAATTTTCCATATTCATGTAATTCCTCTGCAAAGACCTCCAAATGGCCACGCACGAATCCGGCTCTAATTTCCTTTTCCTCTGCACTCATCTCGCTTGTTGCAATTTGTTGCAAAGCAACCTCAAACTCACTGAGTTTTTTTTGCGTCACTTGGTATTGTTTCTCATTTTTGATCATGATTCTCGATTAAATTTTGACCCGAATAATTCCTTTAGGAGTGTCATTTTCTTTGTCTTTTGTAAAAAGGCTAAAATAATTTATACCAGTAACAGGATTTGTATTGTTCATAGGTATTACCTCTCCACGATACCTTGCCAGCATCTTTTTGTTCTTCCATCCAGTATCCACTAATTCTGAACATATTTTCTTCACTTTAATTAAATCAAATCCCGTATCATCCCAACACATATCATAGTCAGTAGGGTTTCTTTTTTTTGTAACAAAGCTCCCATCTAAGTAAATGGTTGTGCATCCAATTTTTTTTAAATGCTCAATTGCTATAAGCAATCCTTCGAATAGCCATTTTCTTATCTCTGTAAAACAAAATTTCTCTTGTACTTCATCAATCGTCATATCATAGATGCCGTCTTCAAGATTTCCGTGATTGTTGTAAACTAGGTCCATTAAACAACATTTTTGTTGTGTGAATAGATAATTTAATAATTATCAAATTCATAAATTCAAATTTTATCACAATTTAGCTGAGTAAATCAAAATAAACAAAACAAATTTGTTGTGTACTTAAATTAATTGTAAATCATATAGTTATAAATGCGCTTACCAGCTTTTTGATTGGATCATTCAGGACAACTTGACTAAAATGTTATGCGAATTGTTCGACTCCCGTTAACTATTGTAGTATTGCTCCTACATAAATTAAAAAAATAAACCTCATAATTGATTGATTTTAAAGCAACATAATAAAAAAAGGAAACGTTTTCACGTTTCCTTAACAGTGGAGTCGAGGGGAGTCGAACCCCTGTCCAAACATCGTAACCATTGGCTTTCTACATGCTTATTTCATTATTCATTGTCGGCATCTTGCAGGAAATGAACAAACCAACAAAACGCTTAGCTGAATCATCTTACACAACAGTCACAGCCTTCTGTTGTAGCAGCCTCTTTTAGTTTGAGTCGGCGGCGGCACCTGGTAACAGGCGAACCTGTGCGGCGGCCCAAATGGTTACTTAATCACTGATTAAGCAGCCATGGCATACTGAGTATTGCCATTTGAGTTTTGAGTATTCAGATTAAAGTGCTAATTACCCAACGCACTGCATGCTTACACCAACCGTAACATATGCTGTCGAAACCAATACGACCCCATGTAGGTGAAGGGTTTGGTGTTTGGAGTTTGGAGTTAATTTTAGTTTATTTCCCATATTACAAACACTACCATTCATTCATTAGAACCGATCTTTAAATTTTTGTCCTTTAGTTGTTACACTATTCAGATAATGGATCAATGATGCTATTTTTCTAACCAGCAAATCCAGCTGATTTAGCAAAGAGATAAATCGTTTTTCGTCTGTCAATCTATAATCTAAACATCTATATAACTGTGACCTTGATTCTTCTGCTGAACCTTTGGCAATACTCAAAAAATTTACGAACTCTTTCCGGCTACCCCTACCAAATCCTTCTGCAATATTATCCATGATCGAACCGGATACATTCTTTATTTGCTGTTTTAATCCAAACTCATATTTAAACGAATCCGTATTCACTAATCGATTTATTTCTATGGCATACTCTCTGGCTAATTTCCAGATTTCCAAATCCTCTATTGTTGTAACCGTTGCCATATATTTTTTTCTCAAAACTAACCTCAAGAAAAAAACAAAACTCAAGCATTTATACCTAAAAATAACCCAATTCAAACAACCCCAAACACCAAACTCCAAACCCCAAACCTTACTTAAACAATCTCCAAAAATCCAATCCCAAAGCATAGGCCATCAATCCTAATAATAATACCATCCCGGCCATCTGGGCATATTCCATAAATTTATCGCCGGGTTTGCGGCCGGTAATCATTTCATAGATGGTAAATAATGCATGTCCGCCATCTAGTGCCGGTATGGGTAAAATATTCATAAAGGCAAGTACAATAGAAAATATACCGGTTAATGTCCAGAATTTTTTCCAATCCCATACACCGGGAAAGGTATTACCTATACTAATCACACTGCCCAATGAATCGCTGGCAGCTACTTTGCCGGTGAATAATTGCTTAAGACTGGTTACATACCTGTCAAGCGTTTGCCAGCAACGTTTAAAGCCTATTGGAATTGATTGTACTAATGAGAATTCTTTCACCTCTGTTCCGAGTAATGCAGGGAAAGAAACAAACGTAAAACTAACTGCTTTACTATTGATCAGCATTTTTACCTGAATAGTATCCTGTCCGCGTATTGCAGCTAAAGAAACTACAGAATCCATATATGGTTTCTTTAGTTTAACGAATTCATTCAGGTAGTCAAATGGAATTTGATTAATTGAAATAAGCCTGTCACCTTTTTGTAAACGGCCTTCTGAAAAATTTGCTGCCGGGGTAACACTATCCACCACTGCAGGACATCTCGGAAAAATCAAAGCACTCATCTTTTTATTCTTGATGATCTTTTTGCTAAAGCCTTCGGGGATCGTCAGATCAGTATCCTGACCATTGCGAACTATCTGCAGTTTTTTGGCATCGCTTAAAACGATATCAGCCTCTAATGTCCCGAAATTATCTATCTTCTTTCCATCAATTCCTACAATATTATCTCCATCTTTGATCCCAATCGTCCTGGCAAGTGAATCTGTGTACACTCCATATTTCAGGTTCTTAATAGGAAGATTCTCTTCACCCCATACCCAGGTAATGCCTATAAATATGACAATCGCCAGCAGGATATTAACCACTACTCCGCCAATCATAATAATCAATCGCTGCCATGCGGGCTTAGAACGAAATTCCCATGGTTCGGCAGGGAGTTTCATCTGTTCTTTGTCCATACTCTCATCAATCATTCCAGAGATCTTTACAAAGCCCCCAAAAGGAACCCAACCTATACCATATTCTGTTTCGCCTATTTTCTTTTTCCAGATACTAAACCAGGGATTAAAGAACAGGTAAAATTTCTCCACCCTGCATTTAAACCAGCGTGCCGGAAAAAAATGCCCCATTTCATGTAAAACTACCAGTATGGAAAATGACAAAACAAATTGTGCTGCTTTGATGCCTACGCTGCTCCAGTCAATTGCAATTAAACTACTCATATCTGTGTGATCCCATTTTAAATTTCGAATATCCAACAAGAAATGTTGAATATCGAAATATGTATTTCTAAAATTTTATTACCTGTTTATTATTAAAAACTTGTCTCTATAGCTTATTTTTCATTTCGAACTTCGACATTCCTTGTTCGATATTCAATATTCTCTTTACATATGTATCAGAGAAGCCGCGAAGTTACGTGCCTCACCGTCTGTTTCAAAATACTCTTCTAGTCCGGGTGATTCGATAAAACTGATCCTGGCCATTGTCTGTTCCACTACTTCTGTCATATCCAAAAAACCAATCCGGTTTCTTAAAAAAGCATATACAGCAATTTCATTGGCTGCATTTAATATGCAAGGCATATTACCACCTAAACGCATTGCTTCCATAGCCAAAGCCAGGTTGCGAAAGGTCTTGGTATCCGGTTCTTCGAAACTAAGGGTATTGGGTTTTTTAAAATCGTACCGTGGAAACTGGTTAGCGATTCTTTGTGGAAAAGCCATCGCATACTGAATAGGGAGTTTCATATCGGGTAATCCCATCTGAGCTTTCAAACTACCATCTTCAAACTGAACCATACTATGTATGATACTCTGCGGATGCACCAATACCTGAATCTGATCGTAACTAAGATTAAATAACCATTTGGCTTCAATCATCTCCAGACCTTTATTCATCAGGGTAGCCGAATCAATAGTAATCTTGGCTCCCATGCTCCAGTTAGGATGTTGCAGCGCATGATCCTTTTTTACATTTACCAGGAAATTGGGTTTCTTTCCAAAGAAAGGGCCGCCGCTGGCAGTTAATATGATTTTTTCAATTTTATTTCTTCCTTCTCCTACCAGACATTGAAATATAGCCGAATGTTCGCTATCAACTGGTATAATAGGGATTCGCTTCTCCATCGCTTTGCGCATAATGATATCGCCCGCTACTACCAGGGTTTCCTTATTTGCCAGCGCAATCGGTTTTCCTATTTCAATAGCTCGTAAAGTGGGTTTTAGCCCTGCATACCCCACTATCCCCGCAAGCATCATATCATACGCATCCAAGGAAGCCACTTCTTCCAATGCCCTCTCACCACTAAATACTTTTATATCGGTATGGGCCAGTGCTTCTTTTACAATCAAGTATTTTTTTTCATCTCCGATCACAACTGTTGAGGGATTAAACTGGATAGCCTGTTTAATCAATAAACTATCATTGGTTTGTGCCGTTAGTATTTCAGCAGTGAACAGGTCAGGGTTAGCAGCAATCACATCCAGTGCCTGTGTTCCAATAGACCCCGTAGAACCAAAAATGGCGATCCTTTTTTTACTCATCAGATTTTATTAATGCTATCACAAGGTAACAATGTACGATTAATGGGTCAATTACTCATTTTCTAACTATCTATTCTTATTCCAGGAATGCTTGCAACTGATCGGCAATTACCCTGTCATTACTCAGTCTGGGTACTTTATTTTGCCCCCCCAGTTTACCCACCGATTTCATATAATCAATAAAACCGTTTTTCCTGATCCTTCTTAATTGTAATTTCTGCAGAATATTCCCACTGATCAGGTCGTCGTAATACACGTTTTTTTTCCGGAGATTATCATCCACTTTCAGCATGAATACAGATATGTCTGCAGGTTCATTTTCAAATTCGATAAACCATTCATGATAACTTTTCCCCTCTCCCTGCTGTATCATGGGTGCCACTGTAAATTCGGTAACCGCAACCCCTTCTTCTTCAGCAGCTTTTAATAAAGCATATTCCACTTCTTCCCCAATCACGTGTTCTCCAAAAGCAGAGATAAAATGTTTGATCCTCCCGCTTACAATAAGACGATAAGGATCGGTACTCACAAATTTTACAGTATCCCCCAGATTATACCCCCATAATCCTGCATTACTATTAATAATCATCGCATAATTCTCGCCTATTTTAACGTCCTTCAGTGTTAAACGGGTAGGGTTTTCTGCAAAAATTTCTCCAGCAGGCACAAATTCAAAGAAAATACCGCTATTGGTATTTAGTAGCAGTCCCTCTGCCTCCTGTGAATCCTGAAAAGCAAAAAAGCCCTCACTGGCTGGGAAAAGCTCCACCGTATCAATCTTTTTACCAATACTTTCAAAGATTCTGGCTTTATAGGGATCAAAATTCACGCCACCCTGTACCATTAAACTGAAATTGGGGAATATTTCTGATACTTTTTTTCCTGTTTTTTCCGTGATTCTGTCAAAATACATCTGCATCCAGGGTGGAATCCCGCTGATCAGGGTCATGTCCTTCTGAATGGTCTCGGCCACTATCCTATCCAGTTTGGTTTCCCAATCTTCAATACAATTGGTTTCATAACTGGGTAACTGGTTAGCCCTCAAGTAACCGGGAATATGATGGTTAACAATACCACTTAACCGACCTGTGGGGATATCTCCAATCCTTTCCAGCTCTGGAGACCCGCTCAAAAAGATCATTTTCCCGTTGGTAAATGCCGATTTCCCAGTTTCCCCAATATAACAAAGCAGGGCATTTCGGGCTGTATTAATATGGTTTGGAATAGAATCCTTCGTAATCGGTATATATTTTACCCCGCTGGTTGTACCGCTGGTTTTGGCAAAATAAATAGGCCTACCCTTCCACAAAACATTTTGCTTTCCTTCTTTTACCTGGTTGATATAAGGTTTTAATTGCTCATAGTCCCGAATAGGTACCGCCTGCCTGTAAGCAGCATGGTCGTTAACCCCCTCAAGCCCGTGATCCTTACCAAAAATGGTCGTTTTCCCGGTTTTGAGCAGCATTTTGAAGATTTCGTCCTGGTCGCCCAGGGCGGTATGCATGCTTTTTTTTGTCTTATTATATATGTAATTGGCGAATGGACGGGCCAATAATGATTTCAGGTTCATGCTGATCAGATCGTTAAAGGGGACAAAAATAGCGGAACTTAGGGTATCTTTTGTTTTGGGAGGGATTCGGGGTGTAAAAACGGGCTGGATGGTTGGTTGATCCCTTTATCGGAAATAACCGGCCAGGGCCCAGACTGATAAATAAGCTGGGGGACCAAATGATAGTCTGGACGGCATTTTGGCCATTTTACGGAGTTTTCCCCTTTTGGGGAGATATTTTTTTATAAAACAGTATATATTTTCAGTCCGAACGCTTACCTTTGCCGTCCTAATTTTGGATAGCTATGTTAGCAGTTGTAAAAATCGCAGGTCAACAATTTAAAGTACAGGAAGGTCAAAGCCTGTACGTTCCTCACCTGCAGGGCAAAACCGGAGACAAAGTTGAGTTCAGCGAAGTGTTGTTAACCGACAACAGCGGAGCGATATCTGTAGGTAGTGATGTAAAAGCTACTGTTAAAGCAGAAATTATCAGCGACCTAGTACAAGGGGATAAAGTGATCGCCTTTAAGATGAAAAGAAGAAAGGGCTTCCGCAAGAAGCATGGTCACAGAACCCATTATACCCGAATCAAGATCGAAAGCATTGCTTAATTCGTGTTTTTGAAACTAACAGATATCTTATCAGTAAGTGTCTGTTACAATTGATTGGTAGTTTTTAGTTTTTAAAATGAAATAATTATGGCACACAAAAAAGGTGAAGGCAGTGTAAAGAACGGCCGCGATTCACAAAGCAAACGTTTAGGTGTAAAAATATATGGTGGTCAACCCGCTCTTGCAGGTAATATCATCATTCGTCAGAGAGGTACTGTTTACCATCCTGGTAAAAATGTTGGTGTAGGTTCTGACTTTACTTTATTCGCTTTAACCGATGGTTTGGTAGAATTTAAGAAGGGTAGAAATGACAAAACAACGGTGTCTGTAAAGCCCATTGAAGTGCTGGCCTAAAAAAAAATTTTTGTAGTTCCAAATATGTTTTTACTTTTAATGTATTAACTAACCATTAAATCTTAAAAAACATGGCAACTGCAAAGAAAGCCGCAAAGAAAGCTGCTCCTAAAAAAGCTGCAAAAAAAGCTGCTCCTAAAAAAGCTGCAAAGAAAGCTGCTCCTAAAAAAGCTGCAAAAAAAGCTGCTCCTAAAAAAGCTGCAAAAAAAGCCGCTCCTAAGAAAGCCGCTAAGAAGAAATAGTCTTCTTATTTCTAAAGCAGAAATAGATTTAAGTCCCGCGAATCTCGCGGGACTTTTTTATTTTCTACCTTCACCCATATAATTTACCCCTATGGATAATGATACGATTTCCGAAAATTTTTCGCTGCTTTCCAAACTAATGGATATACATGGCGATAATAGTTTCAAGGCCAAATCCTATGCCAGCGCGGCTTTCACGATAGATAAGCTAACGACTCCCCTTGCAGATCTGACTCAGGATAAAATATTTTCCATCAGAGGAATTGGTGATGCCATCGGAAAAAAAATTGTAGAGCAAATAGAAACCGGAAAGTTGAGTCTGCTACACGAGTACCTGCAAAAAACGCCAGAGGGTATTATTGAAATGCTCCGCATAAAAGGAATTGGTCCAAAAAAAATTGCAACGATTTGGAAAGAATTGGAGATAGAATCTTTGGGTGAATTATTATATGCATGTAATGAAAATCGACTAACACTTTACAAAGGCTTTGGAGAAAAATCGCAACAGAATATTAAAGAATCCATCGAATTTTACATGGGTTCACTCGGAAGCTACCTTTACCAGCAAATGGAAGTTTTTGCCGGATTAATCGACGAAAAGCTGAAAAAAACCTTTTCTACGGAAAAATTTTTTCTTACCGGCGAATTCAGAAGACAGGCAGAAATCATCACTATTTTATCATGGGTTACCACAACGCCTCTTTCTTCTTTAAAAGAGTTTTTCATTGCACATGAATACCTGATTGATACTGAAACAGATGATTATTTTTCTTGCAAAGGCAAAGAAAATATTACACTAGGTTTTTATGGTTGCAGTATTGACAATCTCTATGCAACACTGTTTGAAACAAGTAGTAGTGACCTGTTTTTAGCAGAGTGGATAAAAAATACAGATCGGAATGTTTATGCACATTGTGCATCTGAGGAAGCTATTTTTGAAATTGCAAAAATTCATCCCATACCTGCTTATCGAAGAGAAAATCCTGCTATCATTTCTTTGGCAAAAGAAAAAGAATTGTCACCCGTTATCATGCCAGAAAATATATCGGGTATCATTCATAGTCATAGTAACTGGAGTGATGGTGGCAATACACTGGAACAGATGGCTACCGCGGCTATTGAAAAAGGTTTGTCGTATTTGGTGATCAGTGATCACTCAAAATCTGCTTTTTATGCAAATGGATTAAGTGAGGAGAGAATCTATGCACAGCATCGGCAGATTGAAGAATTGAATCAAAAACTGGCTCCCTTTACTATTTTCAAAAGTATTGAGAGTGATATCCTGAATGATGGAAGCCTGGATTACCCCGATCCCGTACTGAACAGCTTTGACCTTGTGATCGCTTCTGTTCACTCCAACCTGAAGATGACAGAGGAAAAAGCCATGATGCGGCTAATGAAGGCGATTGAGAACCCGTTTACCAGTATTCTCGGCCATATGACAGGCCGATTATTACTTAGTCGTAACGGATACCCGGTAAATCACCGGGCCATTATTGAAGCCTGTGCAGCCAACCAGGTGGTCATTGAATTGAATGCCCACCCAAGAAGACTGGATATGGACTGGAGATGGATAGAATATGCGCTGGAAAAGAATGTACTTATTTCTATTGATCCGGATGCGCATACCATTGATGGATATGATGACTGTCGGTATGGTGTTCTGGTAGCGCAAAAGGCCGGACTTCGCAAAGAGCAGAATCTGAGTAGCCATTCTTTGGCCGATTTCAAATTGTTTATTGAAACACAAAAGGCAAAAAGACCATCTTAGATCAACAACACATATCTATATTCTTACCCTGTAAGCACTAGGCTAGCGGAAGACTGATAAAAAATGTGGTTCCAACTCCTTCTTCTGTCTCAAACCATATTTCTCCGTTTGCCTGCTCCACAATGCCTTTACAGATAGCCAGACCCAGACCGGTGCCGGAGGATTTTGTAGTGAAATTAGGTGTGAAAATCCGGGTTTGTAAGGAAGCAGGAATACCACCAGACTCATCTTTGACAGCAATCAGGATTTTCCCATTTACCCATTGCTGATTGATCTGAATAGACACAATCTGGTTATTATCCTGTCCGGCTTCCATGGCATTGAGTAGTATATTCGTAAACAGGCGACTCATCTGAACCCTGTCTGACAGAATCAGGTAAACGCCCTCTTCCTTTTTCCATTCAATTTGAATACGCGGATTGGTTCCATATAGGTTTACAATAGAGGCCAGTACTTCTGTAATATCAAATTTTTCTATTCGTGCGTTACCGATATTGGCAAACTGCGAAAAATCGCCCGCAATTTTTGCCAGTTGGTCAATCTGTTCGATCAAAGTATTCGCCATGTTTTCCGAAAGCTCTTTTACATTTGGTGCACCGTTCTGAATGGCTTTCTGCAGGTATTGAATACTCAGCTTCATGGGGGTAAGCGGATTCTTAATCTCATGTGCTACCTGTCGGGCCATTTCCCGCCAGGCTCCTTCCCTTTCACTCTTGGCGAGTGCCTGCGCACTTTGGTCAAGCTTTTTAACCATCTTATTATATTCGGTTACCAACATCCCAATCTCATCATTACGTTTCCATTTAATCTCTTCATTAATTCGCCCCAGGTTCATCTCCTGCATTTTTTCACCAATTAAACGGAAGGAAGCTGTGATTCGATTGGTAAGAAAGAAAGCAATAGCACCTGCTATCAGAAAAATAAATGCATTCAGGTTGATCAGGGTAGCGAGGAACCCGGAAATTTCCTGGTTCAATTCATTCTGAGAATTGAGATATGGAATATTCAGATACGCATAATTATTTCCATTATCATCTGTTAGCGGAACATAAATACTCAGGTATTCAAAGCTTCCAATCTTTTCTGATTGAAGAAACCGGATACTATGCGCTTTCTCTAATTGCTGAAAAGCAAAGGGTTCCATCTTATCACTTAACAGGAACTTATTGTAGATATAGGGTTGTGTAGAAATCAGGAGCGTACCATCCAGGTTATAATAATTAATATCTACATTATGCAGGTCTGAAATATCGGCAATACTTTTTTCCAATCGGGTTCTTACGCCTGCATTATCCGGTACATCATCAAAAGCTAATAAGGAGTTCATCTTATTATTTACCTCATTCGCCATTACCTGTATGGATTTCGTGAGTCGTTCTTCATTATTCTGGTGAAACCGGAGAATAAAAAAAGAAATTGTGGCCATACCAATCACAATAAATGAAAACACACTCAAAAAGATAATGGTTGCCTGTATCTGAGAGCGTATATTCAACCGGAAGGTTTTGGCAAGCACCTTCCATTGAAAATGAGACCTTACCACATAACCTCCCAGATGAAACAGCAGCAGAATGCATAGAAAGGAACAGAAAAGATAGGCAAATAAGGTAACGGACTCTATCAGCCAAGTATTCTTTCTTACTACCAAAACCGCTTTATTGCCCCCACTATTAAACCATAGCTCACTATAATCACCCACCACGCGATGAGAAAATGCAAATTCAGGCACCTGATTATAAGGAAGCTGGGAAGGGAAATTATAGGTATTGAAATGATTGATGAGCCGTCCTTTGTTATACACCGCATAAGCATAATTGGTATTCAGATCAGAAGCAATATCCTGTACCTGGTTAAATAACTCAGGGTACAAGGCTTCACTTTTATACCTTTTTGATTTGATAATTACAAACAGGTACCCTTCAATTCGATTATTCTTTCTGATTTCTTTCTGGTATAAATAACTAAACCCTTCAGTGGTATTCTCGTAGCTAAACAAATCCGGCACTTCTGTAGGCTTTGCCTGAGAAAGCAAGATGGTTTTGATAGCCGCATACCCGGTAGAATCTTCATTAAAAAGCGGGTGGTAGAGACTATCGAATGTATAGATACGGGTATCATATTTATTAAGATAGCCGGAAAAATTCTGGCTGATCAAGCTGTCTTTAATGAATTTATTGCTGTACTCGCTTTTCTCAAATCGCGCAAAATTATCAGACAGGAAACGGTCATCGAAATTGGTGGCAGCAATATTTAAAAGGCTTTCTCCCGAAGGATCTGTTTGTAAAGCCAGTTTTTCAGCAATCCGTTTACGTTGTTCAAATTCAACCTGTCGGTTTTCAAAAATTACCACAGAAGCAATTGACAGGGCAAAGAACATGACCCAGAAAATGAAAAAGGATGAGCGTAGTAATGATTTTTCAATCTCTGTCTTTCGCCATTGCATCACCAGTACAAACAGAATTAGCCAAAATAGAACACCCAGGTAAACCGGGTACTGGTCTGTTGAAACAAACAGCACCATATAGAGAAAACCGCTTACCGCAAGGAATACCAACTGCAGATACGATGGAAATGCATATTGTATAATCGGTTTGAGGAATAACTGCGAAAAATAGAAAAAGGAAAGCACCAGAAAACAAAGCAGGATAAAACTCAGGAAGCTGTAAATACTCAGGCTAAAAAAATTGGTTACATCAAAAGAAATCTGCGCATCTCTAACCAGACTGATAATAACACCTGCCAGGAAAAAACAAATCATGGTCAAAGCAACCATACTCACCATTTGGCTGATTGTTTTTGGCAATTTTCTTCCAAACCATGGGCGATAATCTGTGTGACTCTTATAAAAACTTACCAACCAAAACAATAAAACAGCATTTACAAAAAGATCACCCAAGGATGGATGCAGAAAATTTGATGCATAGATAGAAGGGTCGAACAGGGGAAGTTTGGTAAAATCGAATGGGAAGGGAAAATAATAGGTAATCAGCCTTAGAAATATAACGCTGCCGGTTAAAAACAGGAAACCATTTCGAAAGGTATCATACAAAACCAATTCCAGGGCTAATGCATTCAGGAAAATCAATAAGCAGAGAATTGCCAACAACCTGAAAATAATGGTTGCTGTATCGTAGGCAATAAAGGATTTCCCTGTTTTCAGTTTTATACTAAACAGTGCCTGTCCCCCATTACCCAAAACCGGCAAAGCATCCGGATCTTTACTGATTTCATATTGTTCCTCGAGTCCTTTAAAACCTGCAAAATCGGAATGCAGGTATTTATTCTCAATAAAAAAAGACCAGCGGATAGGAATCATGGCAATGACTGTAAATGCATTGCCTTTAAAAAAAACCTTCCGCTTAATGAACTCAAAATCCCCGTTACGATTATTGATAAAGTAGTTACCCTGTTTCCGAAAAAGGTCTTCGGGATTCACGTATATCCGATTCGTATTCCAATACAATAATTTCGAGGGAGATTTGCCCGTACCGGTTTTCCGAAAAATAAAAAGACCCATATCATCCATTGCCGGTTCGGTTGTGGACGCAGAATCATTGGCCAGTTTTAAGAGGGTTGCCGTATCTGTGAGCACATCCGCAAAGCGGTTTTCTCGCTGTTCCAGCCTTTCTTCCAGCTTGGCTTTTACTTTTTGGGGAGATGCATGGTAACTCCAGTAATTAATGAAAATAAATGAGAGGGTATACAGCCAGGCAGCTGTAATTAACAGGTAACCGTGTTTATAACTTGCTTTTTTTACTAAGTTGATCAAGTAGCTTGAGTTTGCTTTTTAACTTCATTCCAGATAGCATCCATTTCGCCAAGCGTAAGATCAGAGAGATTTTTACCCTTAGTCAAAGCGATCGATTCCATCTGTTGAAAGCGGGAAATAAACTTTTTATTGGTCTTTTCCAATACACCTTCTGCATCTACCTGCAAAAACCGTGCATAATTTATCAGGCTAAACAAAACATCTCCAAATTCTTCCTCAATTTTATCGGTTTCATTCAAACCAATGGCTTCATGAAGTTCTCCTATCTCTTCTTCCACTTTTTTCCAGACATCTTCTTTATTATCCCATTCAAAACCTACCTGTTTGGCTTTTTCCTGGATACGGGTAGCTTTTACCATAGCAGGTAAGGAAGGTGGCACTCCACTGAGAACTGATTTTTTGCCCTCTTTCATTTTTAATTTCTCCCAGTTCTGCTTTACATCTTCCTCAGAATTTACTGTAACATCTCCGTAAATATGCGGGTGCCTGAAAATGAGCTTTTCGCAGATGCCATTGATCATTTCATCCAGTGTAAACTGGTTCTGTTCAGTACCAATTTTGGTATAAAACAGAATATGCAGTAACAAATCGCCCAATTCCTCTTTAATACCTTTCCAGTCATTATCTGTAATCGCATCCGTTAATTCGTAGGTTTCTTCCAACGTAAGGGGGCGAAGGGTATGAATGGTTTGCTTTTTATCCCAAGGCCATTTTTCTCTTAGTTCATCCATGTTTATGTGTTTTTGATTGATTGTTTTTTGTGCATGATTTCTTCTTCTTTTTATTTTTTATCTTGACGCTCACCGATAAGAACGAGCCGAACCAAGCTCCGACACACATTGG
>CAIWKU010000198.1 GCA_903913355.1 uncultured Bacteroidota bacterium
ATTTTCAAAAACAGATAGGCATCCCATCGCTCCAGCCATTGTAGGCATTCTTGAAAAAACGAAATTGACAGAAGATAACCTGACATATTTTGTAAAGATAAATTAATAGGTCAATAGTTTAGATGGAAGATAGGATGGCTGAGGAGCTGAAAGGAGGATAGGTTGCTTGTCGGAGTGATGAATTACGGGCAAAGGGTTAACATTTTTTTGATATTTGTTTTTGCATTTTTTTGTATTTTAGGTGTATGGGAAAATCATGGCTGATTTTACTACTGCTTTTTATAGGATTTGAGGGGTTTTCTCAGGTACCCACTACTATACTTGGAAATATACCTGTGCCGGGCTTTCAACAACAGAAAGCCAATTCCCATACTATTCTAAATAAGATTCCTCAAGATGTTTTTTCTGGGGTCAATCCTGCGCAAATAGAAGAAATCACCAACTTATCGAGCAAATTCAGTATTCCTGTAAATGATACCAGCTCTTTCCGTAAACTACAGGGATATTTACAAAAAAATAAGAATCAACCCACCCAGGATGGCATGCCCAACGGGTTTATCGGTAACCTGCCCACTCTAACCTTCAAAGGCAATAATGGGATGGGATCAGATATTTACGAATCGGGGATTGATCATATGTCCGTTTTAGTGCCCGATGGTGGATACATTTCCAAGATGCCAATTGAGGGGTTTCCGAAGATACAGGACCAGAAATCTAAAATAGTTGAGCCTCCGATTGATTCAGAATCACCGGCTATTCAATCACCACTATATATCAACCCCAAATACTATCGCAAGCCGGTAAAGCCATTGCTGATACCTAATAATTAATATAATTTCTTCCTTGTTTTTTAGAGAAAAAATATGCGAAAGAACCCCATTTGCTAATACTTATTTTTTTTCGCAACGATAATCATCCTGGGAGATTTTTTCAGATCATATCTGCCCAACTGATAATCTCCAAACACTTGCTGTACCTGCATCCCCTGGTAAGATAGCATTTCTGTAAAATCTCCAAGTGTAAACTTGGCTACTCTTTCTGTGTATAAATGTCTAAGGGTTTTATTTTGATCATCTGTAATCTGTATCTGCTTAAAAAAATGGTCCTCATTCTGCCATTTGGTAATATGAAAACTAACCCCTTCAATAGTAGTGGTCATTAATTTTTCTGTTGTATCCTCAAAAAAATGAACATTGAGGTAATCGATCACAAAAATGCCACCGGGTTGTAAACTTTGTGCAATCGTTCGGATCGCATTATCATGCTCTCTTCTTGTTTTGAAATACCCAAAACTGGTAAAGAAATTAAACGCAAATTCATAATAGTTTATCCAGAATGGTAACCGCATATCATGCTGGTAAAAATGAAGATTAGGTCCCTCATCGAGCTTAGCCAACTCGATAGAAGCCAGAGAAAGATCAATACCAGTAACATCAAAACCCATATCGGCAAGTGCCTTACTATGACGTCCTTTTCCGCAAGCCACATCCAGCATCGTACTTCCGGGTTCGGGTTTCAGGTAGCCAATCAGGGTATGAATAAACTGAAGGGCTTCTTCCTCATCTCTGTGCTGGTACAACAGGTGATAGTAATGTGAATTGAACCAGTCTTTATACCACGCTTTATCCCCCATAATATTCTTTGATGCTGCAAAATTAAGGGCACAAGCCAAACAAAAAATTTCTATTATGTTTGCAGGTATCATAAAACCCAGTTTCATGGCATTGATTAAGAGCATTTCAGGTATTCGGGGCACTATTGGCGGCCAACCCGGAAATACACTGAGTCCTTTGGATGTGGTTCGCTTTTCTGCTGCTTTTGGCACATGGCTAACCCATCAATCGGATAATAGAAAAATAGTGATCGGCAGGGATGGAAGAATTAGTGGGGAAATGGTACAAGGACTGGTTGTTAATACGTTAATAGCACTGGGACTGGATGTGATTGATCTTGGCTTAAGCACCACCCCTACGGTGGAAATGTCGGTAGTTTTTGAAAAGGCTGCGGGAGGTATTATTTTAACTGCCAGTCATAACCCCAGAGAATGGAATGCACTTAAATTATTGAACGGGAAAGGTGAATTCATCAGTGGAGAGGAAGGCTTGAAAGTACTGGATATTGCCGCCCGCGAAGATTTCAATTTTGTTTCGGTAGATCAATTAGGTAGCCATACCATCAATGACCTGGCTCTTCAACAACATATTGATGCAGTGATTGCTTATCCGCTGGTGGATATTACGGCTATTAAAAAAGCCAAATTTTCCATTGTGCTGGATGCCATTAACAGTACCGGTGCAATTGCTGTGCCGGCCTTGTTAAAGGCATTGGGTGTTGCTCCGAAAGATATTACTGTACTTAACGGGGAAGTAAACGGCAAATTTGCCCATAACCCCGAACCGCTTCCTGAAAACCTGAGAGAACTCTGTACTGAAGTAAATAAACAGAAAGCGGATTTGGGTATTGCGGTAGATCCCGATGTGGATCGTCTTTGTTTTGTTTGTGAAGATGGCAGCCTGTTTGGAGAAGAATATACCCTGGTGGCAGTAGCGGATTATATACTCAGTCAACGCAAAGGCAATACGGTAAGTAATATGTCATCCACCCGTGCCTTACATGATATTACTGTAAAACATGGAGGAGTCTATACCGCCAGTGCCGTAGGAGAAGTGAATGTAGTTACCAAAATGAAAGAAGTACATGCAGTAATTGGCGGAGAAGGTAATGGAGGAATTATTGTACCGGATTTGCATTATGGACGTGATGCATTGATTGGTATTGCTTTATTTCTCACCCATCTTGCCAAAGAGAAAAAATCAGCCCGGCAGTTAAGAAATACTTATCCTGACTATTTTATGAGTAAGAACAAAATTGAATTAAGCAGCGGATTTGATATTAAAAAGATATTTGACCATATTAAAAAGAAATATAAAAAGAATAAGATTCACACAGAAGACGGATTAAAAATTGAGTTTGAAAATGATTGGGTTCATTTACGCACCAGCAATACGGAGCCCATTATCCGGATTTATGCTGAAAGTAATTTCGAAACCACCGCTGCTAATATTGCCAAAAGGTTGATGCAGGATATTAATGAAGCGAAATAAATAGGTTACAGGTTGCGTGTTGCGGGTTACAGGAAAAAGCAGAAAGGGAACCCGAAGCACGCAACACGCAACCTGTAACGCGTACCCCCTTTTTAGATTTTATTTTCTAATTTTGTTCCGAATGGAAAGAATATATTTTGATAATGCTGCAACAACTTCCTTGGATCCAGAGGTTTTGGATGCGATGATGCCTTATCTGACAACTCATTTTGGCAACCCTTCCTCTATCTATAGTTATGGCCGGGAATCCAGGATGGCCATTGAGAATGCCCGGAAAAGCGTAGCAAAAATACTGAACGCACATCCTGCAGAAATATTTTTTACCAGCGGGGGAACAGAGAGTAGTAATACCGCCATTACAGCCGCTGTCCGAGATCTGGGTTGCAAACACATTATCAGTTCCGTAATTGAACACCATGCTACCACACACACGGTTGAACATCTTTTTCATTCTGGTGAAGCAGCCGTTAGTTATGTCAAACTGTTACCCAATGGTCATATTGATCTTGAGGACCTTGAAAAATTGCTGGCTGGCAGCGAAGAAAAATGTTTGGTTACTTTAATGCATGCCAATAATGAAATTGGCAATATCCTTGATATTCATGCTGTTGGTGAATTATGTAAATTATACAATGCTATTTTTCATAGTGATACGGTTCAAACAGTTGGGCATTTTCCATTTGATCTGAGGAACACGCCTGTTCATTTTATTACCGGTGCGGGGCACAAATTTCATGGACCAAAGGGTGTGGGTATGTTGTACATCAATGAAAATGTTAAAATAAAACCCTTTGTACACGGCGGAAGTCAGGAGAGAAATATGCGTGCAGGCACAGAGAACTTGTACGGCATTATTGGTTTTGCCAAAGCTTTGCAAATGGCTACTGAAAATTATGAGAAAGACAGTGCCTATATCAAGGGTCTGAAGCTTTACATGATTGAAAAGCTAAAAAAGAATATTAAGGGGGTAGCTTTTAATGGAGATTCTCTCGGGAATAGCCTTTACGCGGTACTAAGTGCCAGTTTCCCTAAAACGGAAAAAAGCGAAATGATCCTCTTTAATCTCGATATCAATCATATTTGTGCCAGTGGAGGAAGTGCCTGCACCAGTGGTGCCGATCAGGGTTCGCATGTTATCAGGGCCATAAATAATAACCCTAACCAGGTTACTGTCCGGTTTTCTTTCAGCAAACACAATAACCGGGAAGAAATAGATACTGTTGTAGATAAACTAAAAGAGCTCATTTAGCAGCTAAGTATCCATAACAATTAAAATAATTCTTCCCTTTTTTCGTTATAGCTGAAGATTGGCACTTAATATGCCTTCTTCTGTACGCTATGACACGCAATTATATCCTCCTTTCCCTTTTAATTCTATTCTCCCTGGCTGCCAATGCCCAGAGATCAGATCTTTCCGGAGAAAAAAATGCACAGTCATTATATCTCGAAGGTGGCGGGCCTGGTTTGGTTACCATCAACTATGAACAAAGATTCAAAGGCCAGACAGGTTTTGGTTTCCGCGCGGGGATGGGTGGTTATGGTGCAGGTAAATCAGGCGTATTTACAGTTCCAGTTGGCATTAACTATATCACCGGTTCAGAAAGTCAATTTGCTGAAATTGGTGCCGGAATTTGTCCCGTTTCCATTTCAGCCCATAATAAATATTTCGACAATACCTCTTCTACGATTGTTGCCTATTTCAATTTTGGATACCGGTATCAACCCATCAAAAAAGGCTGGAGTTATCGCGTCTTTTTGTCTCCTTTGCTTACTTCAGAAGGGTTGATCCCATTCTATGGTGGGGCATCAATTGGAATTAAGTTTTAGCAGCCCATTCCCTGTTTTTATTGATAATCTTCTTCATTGAATTCGTCATCCTCAGCACCCAGATTAAGGGAGCCAAGGTTCATCATACTACCCATCAGGTCCTTGAATTCTATTTTACCATCCAGGCTTTTTTTGCTGATTACAGAATAAGAAGATAAACCATGTAATACAAATTCCATGAGCAATGCATTTTCTTTTGCATTGGCCTGAGGGAAATATTTTTTTACAAACCCATATAAACCATCCACCTGGTAGAGCGCAGCAATCTTATCTGCATCTTTCATATCCAGTAATAGATCCAGGTGATTCCCTGCATCAAACCAACGGGTAATGGCTTTGTAGGGGTTTTCTACTTCCTTTTCATCTGTCGATTTTTTCCCGGTTACTCTTTTCTTTTTAACCTGTTCTGGATTGGGAAAATATTGAATAAACTGGGTACGGATCGATTTGTCGAGCAGGTTCAATGCCACCTGGTAAGGCCCCTCCTGTTCTCCTTCATATACCAATTCTATTTTACCGGTTATAGAGGGGATAATACCTGATAAATCGCTGATCCAGACCTGTGTCTGTGATTCATTATGAATAATCGCCCTTCTTTCCGCACTGCTTACCGCATTTTCGAATGCAGCTATGGTTAACCTGGCACTAACACCGCTTTTTTTGTCAACATACTCATTGGTTCGCGCTTCAAAAGCGACCTGCTCTACCAGTCTTTTTACCAGATCACTGACTACCACTCTTTCCTTTTGTGCTGGTAAAAGATCTGCTTCCTGATCTGTAATGGCCAGTGAGGTTTCGATATCCTTAGGGTAATGGGTGAGTATCTGGCTCTCGATACGATCTTTCAATGGGGTTACAATACTACCTCGGTTAGTATAATCTTCCGGATTAGCCGTAAACACAAATAAAATATCCAGTGGCATCCGAAGTTTAAAACCCCGTATCTGAATATCACCTTCCTGTAAAATATTAAATAATGCCACCTGAATCCTTGCCTGTAAGTCTGGCAATTCATTGATCACAAATATGCCGCGGTTGCTTCTGGGTATAATGCCATAATGAATCACTTTTTCATCGGCAAAACTCAGTTTCAGGTTAGCCGCTTTAATCGGATCAATATCACCGATCAGATCGGCAACACTTACATCCGGAGTAGCCAGTTTCTCCCCATATCTCTCTGACCTGTGCAACCATTGAATAGGCGTTTCATCACCATGTTCCGCAATCATATCTTTAGCGTATTTGCTAAGCGGATTCAGCGGATCATCATTTACTTCCGTGCCGGCTACAACAGGAATGTATTCATCCAGCAAATCAACCATCTGCCTGGCCATACGGGTTTTGGCTTGCCCCCTCAATCCAAGAAATAAGATATTATGTCTGCTCAATAAAGCACGCTCCGTATCAGGTATTACTGTATCCTCATAGCCCAATATACCCGTGAATGGATTTTCTTTATTCCGAATCGACAAAATCAGGTTATCCCGTATCTCTTCCTTTACAGATTTACTTCTATACTTACTCTTTTTTAACTGCCCTAATGTGGTAATTTTCTTACTATCCATTTTATCTGACTAACTGATGATTGATAAATATTGTGTTTCTACATTCCCTGTAATTGAAACGATACAGTATATTATTTTAAAAAGCGAACTAATACTTTACTACATATAACTAACAGCCAATAGCTAAAAGCCAACCCCTAATAAACCGTCTTCCTCTTCCCACTTTCAAAATCTTTAAATATAAATGCCCCGAGTTTATCTAAAGATGCAAAAAAAGCTTTCCCGTTATTCATCTCTGTAAACTCCTGTACAAATTTTTGCAAATAAGGATCGGATGCAATCATAAATGTAGTAATGGGTATCTTCAATTTTTTACATTGTGCAGCAAGATTGATACATCGATTTACTACTTTCCTGTCTAATCCAAAACTGTTCTTATAATATTTTTTACCGATTTTCAAACAGGTGGGTTTCCCATCAGTGATCATAAATATTTGCTTATTTGGATTCTTTCTTCTCCGTAATATATCCATGGCCAGTTCCAGTCCGGCTACCGTATTTGTATGGTATGGCCCCACCTGCAAATAAGGCAGGTCTTTGATTTCAATGCTCCAGGCATCGTTTCCAAACACCACGATATCAATGGTATCTTTCGGATATTTTGTGGTGATGAGTTCGCTAAGCGCCATCGCTACTTTTTTAGCGGGCGTAATTCTATCTTCCCCATACAATATCATTGAATGAGAAATATCAATCATCAATACAGTGGAAGTCTGCGTTTTGAAATCGCTTTCCCTAATCTGCAAATCCTCTTCCTGTAATGAAAATGCTTCTACCCCCCTGTTGATCTGGGCATTCCGGATGCTTTCTGTAAAATCAATCTGTTCCAACATATCACCAAACTGAAAGGGCCGGGTATCCGGATTGATCTCGTCACCCTGACCGGGTTTGAATGTCTGGTGATTACCCTGTTTGGTCTTTTTTAGTTTCCCGAAAATTTCTTCCAGGCTTTTCTTACGAATCGTTTGTTCAGATTTTCCTGTTATTTTAAAGCTTCCGTCCTGCGGATTCTCCTGCATGTATCCATTCTGCTTCAGATCATCAATAAAATCACCCATGCCATACTCGTCATTTGTAAGCTGGTATTGTTTATCAAGTTCATTGAGCCATTGCAAAGCTTCGCCCGCATCACCATTGGTATAGGTTAGCAATTGCATGAAAAGGTCGAGCAATTGTTCAAACTTGCTTTTCCCATTTTCATTCGGGTCGAAATGGATAAACCGGTGTCCAATCATAACTGAAAACTACTAAAAAGTATATAAAGTAAATGTTATTGCTGTATATGAATAGCTACAAGTCAATAACAATCTATTGCAGGGAATGTTGTCAAACTGTAAAAAGAACAGCCGGACAAATATCCGGCTGTTCTGAGAATGTATCGAATGGCACCTGATTCGGATGCTTTGAAAAATTATTTTTTCTTTGGTTTCGCTTTTTCTTTATTTCCTGAATCTGAAGAAGCCATTACTTTACCCGGGATCTGTATTTTCGGATTATACGCTGCCTGTAACTCGTCCACACTTCTCAGGCAATATTCTGCCATCCTTTTCTCTTCAGACATATTATCCGCATTCGTACCTGATAATGAATTATAATAGCGCATTTGTTGTTGCAGATCGGTTTTCAGTGAACCCGCTACTTTAGCTGTCAGCACAGAATCCCCTGCAACTAAACATGCCTGGAGGAACATCAGTGAGTTACGGTTATGCATATTGCCCCTACTGGTCATACCATACGCAAAATTTGCCTGGTTTAGCATCGAATCTGCTTTATTCAGTACTTTAATGGCTTCTGGTTTACGGTTTTGGGCTGCAAGTTCCAGGCCTAATTCTCCATAGGCAGAACGGATAGTATTCAGGTGACGACGATTTTCTTCATCAAAATAAACACCTTTTTTATCCGCATTACCCGAACTGAATGTATGCATTGCTTTATCAATCATCCAGTCGAAGTTGACACGACTATTTTGAACAGGGATCAGGCGATAGCTTAATCCATCTCTTCGGATATACTGATCAAAACCCAGGTCCAGTGCAGGATTGGTGAAATAAATAGGACGTTTCCATTTATTGGACGCAATGATATCCAATACTGCCAGATCATTTTTCAACAAGGCATTCTTAGGAATATCAAAATGCACTTCTGATACCACACTATCATTGGCATTTACCGTCTTATTATTGAGCACGAATGCTTTATCAACCGGAACTGATAATTTCTTTACAGGGAAAGTATTCAGTGCTTCTCCGCCGCCTCTGTCTTCCATCTTGGCAGGATCATCACTTCCTACATAGTTTTTCATCATATCGTACAGGTCATAATACCTGTCTTCCGGAATACCCGGTTTAGGCCGATACAATACATAATCTCTTTTTGACCCTTCAATCTGCTCGGCCGACCAGATCATATCTATCGGATCACTTTGGTTCACTTTATACCTAAGCTCGTTGATATACCAGTCAATTCCCAGTAAACTATTATTGATTACCCGAATATCCGGTCTGATACCTTCTACTTCCTGTGCATACCATAGAGGATATGTATCATTATCTCCAAACGTGAAGAGGATGGCATTGGGAGCACAACTCTCCAGGTAATCTTTTGCAAGATCTCTTGGTAACTGTTTCTGGCTTCGATCATGGTCATCCCATTCTTGTTGTGCCATGATAACCGGTACTGCCAATAAACATAACAAGGTTGCCAATGAAGCGGAAATTGCCTGCGACATACTTTTCGCAAACCAGTCGCGCACTTTTAAAACGCCTAACCCAATCCAAACCGCAAATGCATAGAAACTACCTACATATGCATAATCACGTTCACGAGGCTGGTATCCTGCCTGATTAAGGTATAATATGATAGCAAACCCTGTGAAGAAAAATAAAAGGAAGTTTACTGAACCGTCATCTCCTCTTTTCTTAAACTGATAAAATAAACCGATCAATCCCAAAATAAAGGGCAAAGCAAATAAAGTATTATGCGCTTTATTATTTTTCAAACTATCCGGCATAGTACTTTGATCACCGTACAAGAGGTTATCAACAAAAGGAATACCGGTGATCCAGTTACCATCACGCACATTCCCGTTAAACATCCCCTGGTTATCGTTCTGCTTACCAGCAAAATTCCACATGAAGTACCTGAAATACATCCAGTAAATCTGGTAGCCAACAAAGAATTTGATATTATCTACCTGGTTTGGCGGACGCTCATATGTTCCGTCTTTCATTTTTCCAATACCTAAAAAAGAAGCATAGTAATCAGCATGATTTTGATCGTTACTTGGATCCCAAACACGTGGGAAAACCATTTTCTCTTCTGCAGCATATACATAGTGCCTGTCCTGACCAATTTCAATGTATTTATCTCTTGCTTTTTCATAACGCATGCCGGAGCTTTTCAGATCTACGGGCTGAGAAGTGAATTTCTGCCCATATAGAAGAGGAAAATCCCCATATTGATCACGGCCGAGGTATCCAACCAGACTGATTGGATTATCCACATTATACATATCTACTGATGGATTGGCATTACTTCTGATCATGGTAGTTACATAAGCACTATATCCTACCAATAAAAAGGTTAATGACCATAAGCCCAGACTCATATAAGCCCATGCTTTTTTTGCGGCAAATTTCAATCCTAACCAGATCAATACCGCTAGTATCAGGAAGAAAAAAGCAAATCCGGAAAAGAAGGGCAGGTTAAAATCATTTACAAAATAGCGATCAAATGTACCAGCCAGTTTGATTGAGTAAGGGATCACTACAAATAAGGCAATACCTAATATCAGACAGCCAATAAAAAAGAAAATATAGATACCGCCATAATAACTTTTTTTGTCTTTATTGATTTTTTCAATCAGGAAGAAAATACCAATCACGGCCAGGGTACCAAATAGCATTAACCCTGACATGGTTCCGTCCATAGGTACATTTTCACTTGATTCTCCGGATGCCATAATCAATGCGCCAATAAATGCAAGCACTCCGCCAATTGCCGTTAAACGGAGAAACCATTTGCGCAGGATGGCGTAATTGAACTGATCTCTTCTGCGGAAATAATATACCATTACGATGGCAGGAATGGTTAAGAGGTTTAATAAGTGAACACCTATAGATAACCCCATCAAAAAGAATATAAAAACAATCCATCTGTCTGCATTAGGCTCATCTGCATGGTTTTCCCATTTGAGAATTGCCCAGAAAACGATGGCGGTAAAGAAAGAAGACATGGCATAAACTTCACCCTCAACAGCGCTATACCAGAAAGAATCACTAAAAGTGTAAGCCAAAGCCCCAACTACTCCGGCTCCCATGATAGACCATACCTGGGAACTGGTGAGAATATCCGTTGTTTTCACATTCACGATACGTCTTGCGAAGTGAGTGATTGTCCAGAAAAGGAACAAAATCGTAAAGCCGCTGGCAAGGGCATTCATATTATTCACCGCTTTCGCCGCAGTCATGGGATTATCACCAAAAACAACAATAAAGAGGCGGCCCAGCATAACAAACAAAGGCGCCCCCGGTGGGTGAGGAATCTGTAATTTAAAACAACTGCTTACAAATTCACCACAATCCCAGAAACTACCTCCGGCTTCTGCGGTGAGAACGTATACAGCACAGGCAAGCAAGCATACAGCCCAGCCCACAATATTGTTAATCTTGTTAAACTGCATTGATTTTGGTTTTTAAGACTGGCAAACATACCTAAATTGGTTTAAAGTTTAGGGTTTGGGATTTAAGGTTATAGTTTTTTTTAACAACCTCTTACATGGCCAATTAAACTTGAACTGGCCTTATCTTTGCCACTTATATGCAAAAAAATCGTACTGTAGCCTTTCATACCCTGGGATGTAAACTGAATTTTTCAGAAACCTCTACCCTTTCTCGTTTGCTGGAGAATGAGGGTTTTGAGAAAAAGCGGTTTGAGGATATTGCTGATGTATATGTGATCAATACCTGCTCGGTTACGGATAATGCGGATAAGGAATGCCGGCACCTGGTAAGACGTATCCAAAGAAAATCGCCCGATAGTTTTGTGGTGATTACAGGATGTTATGCCCAATTAAAACCCCAGGAGATTGCCGCCATTCCGGGGGTTGACCTGGTACTGGGTGCAGCGGAAAAATTCAATATTGCCCAACATATTGGAGAACTGGCCAAGGGCAAAGAAACCAAGATTTGTAGTTGTGATATTGCCGAAGTAAGCGGGTTTCACGCCTCTTTTTCTCAAAACGACCGTACGCGAACCTTCCTGAAAGTGCAGGATGGCTGTGATTATAACTGCTCCTTCTGTACCATTCCCATGGCTAGGGGTAAGAGCAGGAGCGATACTGTTGAACGGGTGGTGGAACACGCCCAAAAAATGGCAAAGGATGGTACTAAGGAAATTGTACTAACAGGAGTGAATCTGGGTGATTTTGGGAAAGGGGCTGATGGGCAGGGAACCGATTCGGAAAATTTTTATACACTGGTGAAAGCCCTGGATCAGGTTGAAGGCATTGAGCGATTCCGGATTTCTTCCATTGAGCCCAATCTCTTGACTAATGAGATTATTGAGTTGGTTGCCGGAAGCAAACGGTTTATGCCGCACTTCCATATTCCGCTGCAAAGTGGCAGTAATGATATATTGGGATTAATGCGAAGAAGGTATCAAAGAGAATTGTATATCGACCGGGTTTCCCTTATTAAAAAACTGATGCCTCATTGTGCCATTGGCGTGGATGTGATTGTTGGTTTTCCGGGTGAAACGGATGCTCATTTCAGGGAGACATTTGATTTTCTTCATTCGATTGATGTTAGTTACCTCCATGTATTTACTTATTCTGAAAGAGATGGCACAAAGGCACTAGATATAAAACCCATTATCCCGATTGGAACAAGAAATGAACGGAATAAAATACTGCGAAACCTTTCTTACCAAAAACTACAATATTTTACACAGGCGCATTCTGGTACTATCCGAAAAGTTTTATTTGAAGCGTTCGATAAAAATGGAATGATGGAGGGATATACAGATAACTATATCCGGGTTACTACGCCACATAGAAAAGAATGGGCGAATGAGGTAGTTGACTGGAAACTATAATCACAATCAGATGTAACCTGGGGTTAAATAGGCGATAAAAATTCTGCCGGAAATTCTACCACCATTACCTGACCCAGACTTTCCAGTTTTACATATACTTTTTTCTTTCCACTCCGCAATACGGTGCCTTCATTACCCATAAATACACCATGGTTAACCCTGATCTTTGTTTCTTCAACAAATCCTTCCTGCGAAATAATAAATATGCTGGCATCTTTTTCGGCCAGGTATCTTTTAATGGTATCTACTTCATCATTCTTAATAACCGCCGGTTTTCCCAGATAATGCACGAAGTTCAGAACCCCATCCGTCATTAATACCTTCGTCTTTTCTTCATTGCTGATTCTGACAAACACATAGGATTTAAAAAGTGGGTCTTCAATAATCTTTTTCCGATCGCTCCATTGTCTTTCTATTTTTTGAAGCGGGCACCAGCTTTCTATTCCTTTTCGAATCAACACACTGTCTATTTTCTTTTCCCATCTGGGTTTCGTATAAACAGCATACCATTTTTTTTCAGGTTCCATGCAAGCATTATTTAATCAACCATACAATCTATCGCTAATAAACTATTTTCCTTTGTTCAAAACCATCTGGGCTGGTGTAGTGTGTACCAAATCACTCAAAACTTTTGTAGATTCATCTACGTACATATCATTCTTTAGTAAACTCAGCCAGGCTTTGTAATACTCATTTTTTGTCTGATCCGGATTATTGAAGTATTTGTCTTTATCTACTTCCATTGTCTCCACTTTCATCTCCTTTTTGATTTTAAGCAATGAATCGTTTTGGTTGTTGGTTGCAATTCTTTGCTTCTGATTCTGCCGGTATTTATCTATATTCAGATCATAGGGCTGCTCACTTTTCTTTGACAACCACAGAAGATTATCCTGTAAAAGTTTCAAAGAAGGATTATTACGGATTTTATCATTTTCTTTTTTCACTACTGCATCAAAGGCAGTGTTATTTTGCCATGTCTGGTAATTCGCTTTGGGTATTTCATCCCAAGGCAAAGCATCAGGATTATCTTTCTCTCTTCCTTTATAATATTCATATGGATCAGGTAATATAATATCCGGGATGATTCCTTTCAGTTGATTTGAGCTCCCACTCACCCTGTAAAATTTCTGGAAAGTCAATGTCATAGCCCCCATATCCGTTCTCATAGAAGAAAAATCGTTTCTGCTTCCGAAAGGGATCTGTCTTTGCACCGTTCCCTTTCCATAAGTAGAAGAACTGCCGATAATGATTCCTCTTTTATAATCCTGAATGGCACCAGCAAATATTTCACTGGCAGAAGCGGATCCTTCATTTACAAGTACGGCCAAAGGTCCATCATACAAAACAGATTCATCATTATCCCGCCAGGTAGTCTGGTCTACTTTGCCACTTCTTTCTTTTACCTGCACAATTGGACCACTCTTGATAAAAAGTCCTACCATCTTTACTACTTCGTATAAAGATCCACCGCCATTGGTACGAATATCCATTACAATGCCGTTTACATGTTCGGCTTTCAGTTTCACCAGTTCTTTGGCTACATCCACTGAACAATGATGTCCATTCTCATTTTCAAAATTGGAATAGAAATCAGGAAGTATAATATACCCAATTTTATCATTTCCTTGTTGTATAATCACACTTCTTGCAAATCCCTGGTCCGTTTGTACTAATTCCCTGACTAGTGAGACTACTTTAATACTTCCATCCTGCTTTTTCAAGGTCAGTTTTACAACTGTACCCTTATTTCCCCTAATAATTTTAACAGCATCCGGTGTATCAAAAGCGGTTACATCAACCGGTGGTGCATCGCCTTCACCCACTTTAATGATAATATCGTTTACTACTACCTGTCCGGATTTCCAGGCTGCACCACCTGTAATAATGGTAGCGATTTTGATACCATAATCATCCTTACCCAATTGTGCACCAATTCCATAAAATTCTCCACTCATCTTCTCATCAAATGCGCGTTTTTCAACCGGTGGAAAATAATCTGTATGCGGGTCCATCAGGTTTGTAATGGTATTGACAAATAGATTAAACCTATCATCTTCTGTATATGCACTTTTAATGCGCTCGAAATTTTTAGTCACCACCTTAAGCACCAATTCTCTGGCTTCTCTTTCCAGTGAAGAATCGGCCTTTACCACAAAATCTTTTGATCCCTTATTTTTCTCGCGTTGATCTTGCAGCTCAACATATCTTTCAAGGGTAAAGAATTTCATTTTTTTCCTCCATCTTTCTTTTCGCTCTGCTTCTGTAGCAGGGTAAGATAATTTCTCGCCGTCCAGCACTACGTTTTCATCAGTAGTAAAATCAAAAGGTTTGGCTAATAAATCTTTATATAGCCCCATTAGCTCATTATTCCTTTTTTCATAAATAACATTCACTGCGGGTGTAAATTCAATTACTGCCGTTCCATGAATTTCGTCATCAATGGTAGTCTCATATTTTTTCAGAGAATTAATATCCGCTTGAAGAAAAATCGATTTATCGCCATCCAATTCCTCCAGGTATTTTTTGAACACCAACCTGGAAAAATCATCATTTATGGTTTTGGGACTATAATGTTGTTCCTCAAGTAAACGACCTACCTGGATCAATAAACCCTGTCTTTGTGATACGGGTATTCCCTTCCCTCCATAGGAAATGGATTTAAACGCAAAGAATAATCCGCCAAATAATACAATGGCCAACAGCAACAAACCTTTTCTGCTCTTCATAAATTGAGTAAATTTTTGCATGATAGGTATCAAAAATAACCTAAAAAGATGTTAAGCACGCAGCCTTTCATCCAATTAACAAAGGTTTTGAGGCCTGAACAGGAAAAAGAGGCAAAAAATGCTTTCAGATTAATCCTGAATTATACTATTTTTGCAACCCGATAAAACGGAGAGCGTAGCTCAGTTGGTTAGAGCGTCAGTTTGTGGCACTGAAGGCCGGGGGTTCGAGACCCCTCGTTCTCCCTTCATTAAAACCTATAAGTATCCCTTATAGGTTTTTAAATTTTAGCGAGATGTATTCTGGTTGGATCATCCTTCCCCTTACTTGCGCCTTTATTGGGTGGTTTCCGATTTGGATCGGAATCAGACTCCTCTTCCATCCTGTAAAAGCCTGGAATCTATTGGGTATTCGGATCCAGGGTATTCTGCCTGCTAAACAAAAACAATTCGCAGAAAGTTTGGGTAAGCTGGCAGCTACGGAACTGTTTTCGTTTGGGGAAATCGCTGAAAAATTAACCGATCCGGCAAATTTTAGCCGGATCCTGCCTATGGTAGATGAACATATTGATCATTTTCTAAGGATAAAACTGGCAGAGCAAATGCCTATGATCAGCATGTTTATTGGTGATAAAACCATTGCTGAATTGAAAAAGGTTTTTACGGCTGAACTGGAAACCCTGTTTCCTGTTATTATGAAAAATTATATAGGGGGGCTTGAAAAAGAATTGAACCTGGAGAAACTGATCCGGGAGAAAATAGAAGGTATCCCAATAGTAAATATTGAAAAAATTTTCAATGTGAATTTGTTAAACAAGATCAGAAACCTGTCTTATCTGGCGGCTTGTTTTGGCTTTTTAGTGGGTCTCTTACTGGCATTTTTTGGCTTTTTAGGGTAATCTACCGATAAAAAAGGGCTTTATCCCGTTATCACTTCAACCTTTATCCATTCAGGTTGTCATATTACCGCTGGTGTAATGGAATGAGGACAAAAAAGTCAAAGTATGAACTTTGCATAATATTAAATAGATAATATAAGTATGATCATGAGAAAATCTTTAGTGCTGTTTGTATTGAATTTCGTGTTTTTGGCTGCTTTTTCGCAGTACCCCGGTGGCATGAGCCGCCCAGGTTCCGCTGGTGGTCAGAACCTGAATGTGGGCCATTTTTATGGCAAATTAGTAGATGCCAAAACCAATAAAGGAATTGAAGCCGTTACCGTTTTACTGGTAGGCAACAAGTTTGATACCGCCACTAAAAAGATGAAAGAAGTGGTTTTGGGTACCTTGATAACAAAGGCAAATGGGGATTTTAGCTTTGAAAACCTATCCGTTTTTGGGAATTACAAATTGAAAATCAGTGCAATAGGGTTTAAGGCACAGGAAAAACCCCTGAGTTTTGGAATCAAAATGCCCCAAGGCGGTGCAGCAGGGGCTAATGCCAGCGGGGCTGCCGGCGGACAATCTGCGATGATGCAACAAATGCTGGGCATGGCCGACAAGGACCTTGGTAATATAAAAATGGAGGAAGATGCCACTAACCTGGGAAATGTAACGGTTACTTCTTCAGCTAAGCCTCAGTTTGAAATGGGGATTGATAGAAAAGTTTTTAACGTAGACAAAAATCTGACCAGCACCGGGCAAACAGCAACAGAAATCATGAAAAGCATTCCTTCATTGAATGTAGATATTGATGGAAATGTTACCATGCGCAATGCTACCCCCACCATTTTTATAGATGGTCGCCCTACTACGCTTACGCTTGATCAGATACCTTCCGATATCATTGATAAAGTAGAGCTGATCACCAATCCTTCTGCTAAATATGATGCCTCCGGTGGTAATGCGGGGATTTTGAATATTGTGCTTAAGAAGAATCGTAAAAGCGGCTACAACGGTAATATCCGTGCCGGTGCCGATTCCAGGGGCAAACTAAATGGCGGTGCTGATTTGAACTATCGCCAGGGTAAATTCAACTTATCATTGAGTGGCAGTTATAACCAACGTAAATCTATTTCTGACGGTGTCATTGACAGGAATAATATCCTGGTTCCACCTAGTCTGGTTCATAATATTACCCATAGCGAGAATGAGGGATATTTTGGATTTTTCCGTGGTGGACTCGATTATTTTGTTGATAACCGTAATACCTTTTCTATCGCAGGTAATTATAACAGAGGACAATTTAATAATAACCAGACTCAAACAGTAGATTCTACAATTCAATCCGTTTATACCTCGTATAACACGATTGGAACTATGACCCATATGAATTTTACTAACCTTGGATCACAACTGAGTTATAAACACAATTTTGCAAAAAACGGGCACGATATTTCTGCTGATTTTAATTATAATTCCAGCACCAATAATAGTAATGCAGATATCAACACGCAAAACTATACACCTTCTAATATTCCAAAGGGATTACCTGTATTACAACAAACCCTGGGAAACGGTACGAATAAGTACTATACTTTTCAAACAGATTATGAAAACCCAATTTCAGACGATAGCAAATTTGAAGCCGGGGCAAGATCTGCCATCCGGGATTTTACTAACCTGAGTAGTCAATATATATTCAATGCCAGCACTGGCTTATATACACTGGTACCATTGATTAGTAACCAGTATCGTTTTCATGACGAAGTTTGGGCCGCTTACAGCACCTATAGTTTCAAAGTAAACAGATGGAGCTATTTATTGGGATTACGTGCAGAAAGTTCTAACTATACAGGAACACTGTTAAACCAAAAAGGGATTGATTCCGCTACTTTTAAAATCCAGTATCCATTAAGTCTTTTCCCAAGTGCATTTATCACCTATAAAATAAATGAGAAAGAAGATTTCCAGTTGAATTATTCTCGCAGGATCAATCGCCCTAATTTCTTTCAATTGATGCCATTCCCTGATTATTCTGATCCACAGAATATCAATATCGGAAATGCAGGATTAAAACCTGAGTTTACCAACTCATTCGAGGTGTCTTATAACGATGCATATACCAAGGGTGCCAATTTTCTGGCTACGGTATATTTCAAACATACTACCGACCTCATTACCCGGTATGTTTACAGAGATAAAAATGCATTGATCCCGGGCGATAGTGCTTATTTTAATACTTATATCAATGCCAATTACAGTTATTCATATGGGTTGGAACTGACCAATAAAATGGCCCTTACCAAATGGTGGGATCTGATGTTGAATGTAAACTTATATGATTCTAAAATCAATGCCACTGTACCAGGTCAGCAACTTGATAACTCTATGTTAAGCTGGTTTGGCAAAATGAATAACAATTTCAAATTACCAAAGGGTATATCCATTCAATTTAGTGGCGACTATCAGTCAAAAAGTGTAGTACCACAGAGTTCTGGTAATACTATGGCCGGTGGTCGTGGCGGTGGAATGTTTGGCGGTGCTCCGCAACCAACTTCACAGGGATATATTTTACCTAAATATGGGTTTGATATAGCCATTCGTAAAGACTGGACATGGAAGAAAGGACAAAGTGGCTCTTTGACACTTAGTATGAATGATATATTCCGTACCCAATTATATAAAACCTATTCTGAAAGTGTTTACTTCACTCAAACCAGTGAAAGAAGAAGAGACCCGCAGGTATTGCGTCTGAACTTCAGCTATCGTTTTGGTAAATTTGATGTTGCCCTTTTCAAACGCAAAAGCACCAAAACCGATGCTGGCGGAGGAGATATGATGGGACAGCAGTAAGGCAATTGATAATTAACAATTAATAATTTTTGGCCGCTCAATTTTTTGAGCGGCTTTTTTTGCAATCTCCTCAATGCCACTAAAAAATCGTTTCGGATTTGAAGATTGAATAGCATAAAATACAGGTTGCTAATAAATCAAGAAGTATCCTACTACTCAGTAATTATTAATATTAATTGTTAATTACCAATTGCTTCATCTATTTTTTCCGGTAAGCATTGGCACAAAAGAGAATTGCTCGAAGGCTTCTTCTTTTATTGTGCCATCTTCCTGTTTGGTAATGCGAAGCATTCGTTGTGTATCTGCTTCGTCAACAGGGATGACCATAAAGCCCCCGGGTTTTAATTGGGCTATTAATTTGGGGGGGATAAATGGGGCGGCGGCAGTAATAATGATTTTATCAAAAGGACCAAAAGTGGGGAGCCCTTCAAATCCATCTCCAAAAAAGAATTTGATATTGGGGTATTTGCCTTTGAAATAATAATTTTTCTGCTGGTCAAATAATTTTTTTTGTCTTTCGATGGTAAATACACGAGCACCCAGTTCGGCCAAAACAGTTGCCTGGTAAATACTGCCCGTTCCGATTTCCAACACCTTATCGTTTTTTTTGATCTGTAATAATTGAGATTGGTAAGCTACCGTATAGGGTTGTGAAATAGTTTGTCCTTCGCCTATGGGGAAAGCACGGTCTTCATACGCAATCTTATCAAAAGCCGAATCTAAAAAATAATGACGAGGAATGGTATTGATCGCTTCCAGTACATTCTCATCCGTAATTCCTTTCTCTTTCAACTGGTTAACCAATTGCCGTCTTAGTCCCTTGTGCTGGTAAGTATCTTCGTAATTTCTCATAACTGAGCGAATATACAAAGAAGAACTAATTACCCGAGCCTTGCAACGACAATGGTCAGGATTTAAATACTAAGCTTTAGTACTTCAATTTATTTGTGATTAAATGAGTTTCATATCTGCGATGATGGTATGAATTTTTGCTTTTAAGCCATCGTAGACAGTATCAAAATCTTCTTTTCTTGTCAGTTTCGCATTCACACTGAAATAGAATTTGATTTTGGGTTCCGTACCTGATGGACGTGCTGATATCTTAGACCCATCATCTGTGATAAACTGCAATACATTACTCTTGGGTAAATCTATCCGATAGGTTTCTCCCGTAATCAGGTTGGTACCTTTCTGTAATTGATAATCGAGCAAAGTGGTCACTTTGGCACCTGCAATCAATGCCGGCGGATTAGCGCGATAGCCATTCATCATATCTGCAATTTCTTTCTGTCCATTCATTCCCTTCTTGGTGATACTAATCAGGTTTTCATAATAGAACCCATATTTAATATAGAGTTCTATCATTTTATCAAACAGGGTTTTACCCTGCTTCTTTTCATACGCAGCCATTTCACACATAAGGGCTACGGCACTTACGGCATCTTTGTCGCGTATCTGATTCCCAATCATTAAACCAAAACTTTCCTCTCCTCCAATCACATAATTTTTCTTTCCTTCCATTTCATCTTCGTTGCCATATTCTTCAGTGTCTTC